>CAZOXN010000171.1:0-5985 GCA_964583655.1 uncultured Desulfarculaceae bacterium
CAAAGCGCCTCCGCCAAGCCGCTCCGAGAAACGCCACCACCCCGTGATCACTTACTCAAGGTTGGATGTCGGCACGCGCGCGCGGTTGCTTCCCCAGCAACACATCCCTTTCCTTGAGCCGCACGTAAGTGAGATGGGGGACAGGCGTCTGCCATATGTGTTCGGGGCCCAGGTGCTGCAGCGGGACATCCCCCTGAAATCTGATCCCCACCTCCATGAAGGCCCTCTGAACGAAAGCCGAACAGAAGAGTCCCCGCGGGCGAGCCTGGCTCCGCACTTGAACGTTGCGGCCAAGGCGATAATAGAGCCCTGAGGCCACCAGGCCCCACAAGGCATACCGAACCCTCTGGTCGATCATCAGTCGGCACGCACAAACGATCTTCTGAATCTGCGACCGCGTGAGCTCGAAGTCCAGGATGCACATGTAAGGCCAGCGCTTCGGATCGAAGTACTTCTCTATGGGGTTGACCTGGGCCCCATTGCGCAGGTGGGGGGGAAAGACCCTCAGGTCGAAGTCGCTCTCGTAAAGGACCCGCCGGCCATCCTCCTCTGCGAAGATCACCACGTGAGACCAGAGGCTCCAGCGGCGATCCGGTGTGATGGGCCCTTGGCCCCAGCGTACCAACCTGTGCCCCAACGGCGCCCCGCCGAAGAGCCCCACACGACCGTCTCGCCCGTGCTCGGAGAGGAAGTCCTCGGGTGACTCCTCCTTCACCACGAACCAGCCACTAGGCAACGATCCCATCCTCGGCCTTTTCAGATGCGCGTTTCACTGAGGGCGCTCCTTGACAGGGGAGCGCGGCCGTCCTACGATCGACGAGACCCCCAAGGAGAGGCACTGGATCACCATGCCCCTCAATGCGGACCTTTATCAGGATCATGTCGAACCCGTGAGGTATCTCGACACCCTGGACTGTCAGCGGTGCGGCTTTCCTTCCTGCCGGGAGTGGCTTCGGAGCCTCCAGGAAAAGGCAGCCATTCCTGCAGGATGTCCATCGTTGAGCCCCAACGAATCTCACGCCCTGGAGGTCTTCCTGGCGCTGGACCGGCTCCTGCCCCCCGTGGAGATCACGCAGCACCCGATACCGGGGGCCTTGGGGCTGCATGAGATCAACGAACCGGGCCCCACCTCTCCTGTCCTCGTCACTGGCAACTCCGCCGTCACCCAGGAAGTGATCATGGCCATCCTCGCCACGACCGCGGCCCCTTTTCGCCTGCTCTTCGTGGACTGCCAGGCCTACACCGTGGACATGGCAGTGATACTGGGCACCTTCACACCTTCCCGCCTCGACTCCGCCCTCAAGGAGGCGCGACTCGCCCACCGGGTCTCGCACAGAGAGTTGCTCCTCCCAGGCCTGACAGCCCCCCTGAAGGAGGCGATGGAGGAGCGCACCGGGTGGCGAGTGAGGATAGGTCCTGTGTGCGCAGGGGAACTCCCGCTCCTGTTCAAGGAGGTGTGGAATCGCCCCTCCCGACGGGGGCTCAATGGTCGGGGCCAAGAACCTTCCTCGCCCTGACGGATATCCTCATGCGCGACTCATCGATCAGCTCCTTGAGGACGGCCCTCCGTTCCTCCGGGTCACCGCGCAGATAGGACTCCCACCACGCCAGCGTCTTGAACAAGAAGACCTCCCCTACGTCATCCTGCCTCAGCACCACCCACAGGTGTGTGTCATGGTAATCTATCCTGGCCTGAGCATGGAGGCCCCTCTTCCGGAGGCCCTCACAGAGGAGGTCCACCATGCGCCCGGCAGCCGTCTCGTCCAAAGCCATCTCGTCCCTCCAAGGTTCCACCCCAAGGCCAGACACGGGCCCCATTCAACCCCAAAGCCCAAGCGCTGTCAACAACAGTGGCCGCCTGTGGGCCTCTCATCTGTTGACCCGCTGCTCGCAGGGAGTCGTTTTGCCCCTTGGACGGATCCCCAAGGTCGAGTGCCTTGATTTGTCCTGCCCCTTTTACTACCCTTTTTGGTCGGATCGACCCCTGGGGCTACGCCTTGGGAGGACCTGGCTCCTTGGGGGGCGTCGTCTGTCTTCCGTTGAGGCATGCCATGCGAAAGGCCCTCATCTGGGTCCCGGTGTCAATCCTGGGGCTCGCCATTGTCGCTGTGACCGCCATGGTGGTCCTCCTGATCTTGGTCGATGTCCAGAGATGGAAGCCCGATCTAGAGGCAAGGCTCTCCGAGGCGATGGGGCATCGGGTTTCCATAGAGGGGGACATCGGACTGACCCTGTTACCACTGCCCGAGGTGCGCCTCTCGGGTATACATGTGGCGAATCCCGAATGGCCCCAAAGAGAGCTGCTGGAGATAGGGGGGATCCGGATCAAGGCCAGCCTCGTGCCGCTCGTCTTGGGGAGGATAGAGGTCAGGCAGGCGACTATTGAAGGGCCTCGTCTGGTGTTAGCCAGGGACACGACGGGCCGCTGGAGCTGGGAGGGGCGCTCTCGAGCATCCGCACAGGCGCCAGCCACCGAGGGACAGGACACAAGGCCTAGCGGCAGAGAAAGGCCCTTGAAGAAGGGCCTGGCATGGAGCCCTGCTCTGAAGGAACTACTCCTAACAGGCGGGACAGTCACGTGGATGGATGCAGTCACGGGGGCCAGGCATGATCTCAAGGACCTCATGGTCAGGATCTCGGATCTCTCCGCAGGTCAAACGCCGCAGATGTCCGCTTCTGGGACACTCCATGGCCATAGGATCAGTGTGGAAGGGTATTTCGGCCCCCTCTCGTCCGATTTCCTACGGGGTGATATCCCTGTGGACATCGCCGTCCAGGTGGCCGGCAGAGGGGCCTTGAGGATCCAGGGAAAGATCTCAGGCCCATGGTCCGGGCCTCGTTTCGATCTTTCCCTTCAGGTCCCACCTCTCTCTCCCAGGGGGATCCTCCGGGTCCTCGGCCAGGATCGCATCGTCAATGTCGATCCCGAGGTCCTGAGAAACGCCACCCTTGAGGCCGTGATCAGCGGCGATCTGAAGGAGATGACCTCGGTGCAAGGGGTCCTCCATGTGGATCACTCCACCCTCACTTTCTCAGGAAGGGCTTCATGGGCCTCTGGCGAGGACTTGGAGCTCCATTTGGTGGTCGATCAGGCGGATCTGGACGCGTACCTGCCGCCCCGAACCCCGAGAGATCCCGCAAAGGCAAGGCGCGAGGGACCAGGCAGGAGGCCCGGTCCGGGCCGGCAAGAGGGGCAGGGATCCAGTAGCCCATGGGCCAAGTTCCCAGCCCACGGGGACCTCAGGGTCGGGGTCCTGCGATTTGGCGGGGCAAGGTTCGAGGACGTCTTCGTGAGATTCTCGACCCGAGAAGGGATCTTGTCGTTCAATTCCATGGCTGCCAAGGGATACGAGGGTTCTTGGACTGGAAAAGGCCTCCTCGACTCGAGCAAGGAGCGCCCCAGGGCCGAGTTGGAGGTCTCGATGGATGCCGTGAAGCTGGGCCCCATGCTCCGCGACATAGCGAGGAAAGAGGCCCTGAAGGGCACCTTGGAGGGGCACTTGGCCTTGCATGCGGAGCGCCTGGACCTCGACGATCCACTGCGATCGTTGCAGGGCCGGGGGGATCTGTCCATCAGGGACGGGGCCATCTTGGGATTGGACCTGGCGGACAAGGTACGACACGCTCTCCCCTCGGGGCGGCGGGAGACAAAGGATGCCAGGCCAGAGACGCGCTTTTCCGAGCTCCGCTCGGTCTTCGAGATCTCCGGAGGTATCCTGGAGACGAAGAGGACCTGGATGACTGCCAGAGGGCTTCGAATCCATGCCAAAGGCAAGGCGAACCTGGTGGAAGAGACACTGGAACTCCGTCTGGAGCCCGAGTTGGCAGCTGATCCAAGAGAGGGGAAGAGGGGGGAAGAGCTGGCCGCCCTGGCGGTCCCTGTGCTCGTGACCGGGAAGTTCTCCTCCCCCACGTTTCAGCCGGACCTGGAAGGGATTTCCAAGGGAAAGGGCAGGGTCATCCTGAGGATCCCCAGCAGAGAGAGGCTCAAGGAGTACCTCAAGTCTCTGCCCAAGTGAAGGCAACGATGTATGATCTGGCCGAGTCGAGGCCATGGGGGTGATTATGGAGGCCATCTCCCACTTTCTCTACGAGTTGGGGCTTCTCAAGAGGATACGCAGGACGGGCTGGTGGGTCGCAGGCGTGGAGGACCCCGAGAGCGTGGCGGAACACACGTTTCGCACCGCGATCCTGGGACTTGTCCTGGCCACCATGGAGGGGGCAAATCCGTTGCGGACTGCCGTCATGTGTCTCGTCCACGACCTGCCTGAGGCCAGGATCGGGGATCTCCACAGGCTCAACAGGAAATACCTCGACCCGGAGGAGGCGGAATCAAGGGCCTTCTCCCATCAGGTGCAGTCCCTCCCCGCAGGCATGGCCGAGAAGCTCACCGAGCTATTCGTCGAGTTCAATGCATCCGCCACAGGAGAGGCATTGGTGGCCCGGGATGCGGATGTCCTGGAGTGTTTGATCCAGGCCAGGGAGTATCAGGCCCAAGGCTGCTCATCCGTGACCGACTGGATCAACAACGCCTTCGCTCAACTCCGGACAGCATCCGCGAGACGCCTGGCCGAGGCCTGCATGACAGCGGATCCCAAGGAGTGGTGGCACTCGAAAATGAAGTGAGGCCAACCTCACCCCTTCCTCGCCTTGGCCCACTCCTCGTCCCTGAGTTGACGGCGCAGGATCTTCCCCACCGGGGTCATGGGGAGGGCCGGACGAAACTCTATGTACTTTGGCCTCTTGTAACCGGCCATATTGTCCCGGCAGAACTCGATCATCTCCTCGGCAGTTGCGGACTCCCCTTCCCTGAGCTGGATGAAGGCCTTCACGGCCTGCCCAGAGTGAGGATCGGGCACTCCCACCACCGCCGCGTTGGCCACCTTGGGATGGGAGTAAAGCACCTCCTCGATCTCCCTGGGATAGGCCTTGAGCCCACCGACGTCGATCATGTCCTTCTTCCTGTCGGTGATGACCGTGAACCCCTCCTCGTCGATGTGGCCTATATCACCGGTCAAGAAGAACCTCTTGCCATCTATATCCCTGAAGACCAGTTCGTTCTCCTCCGGACGGTTCCAGTATCCCTTCATCACTTGGGGACCGGATACGGCGATCTCCCCGTCCTCCCCCTGCGGCAGCTCCCTTGTCCCCGTCTCCACATCCAGTATCTTGACGTCTGTCCCTGGGATGGGGAGGCCCACCGAACCGAACTTGCGGTCCTCGGGCTTGGTCGGATTGGCGTGGGTGATGGGCGAGGTCTCGGAGAGCCCGTAGCCTTCGAAGAGCACAGCCCCTGTCTTGGCCTCAAAGCGTTTGGCGAGTTCCACCGGAAGGGGGGCAGCCCCGGAGGCGCAGGCGACTATGCTGCTGAGGTCGAACTTGTCGACCAACGGGTGATTGACCACCGCACTGTACACCGTCGGCACCGCGTGGAGGAGCGTGGCATGGTGCCGCTCGATCAAACGGAGCACCTCGGTAAAGGGTGGATTCCCGGCCCGAGGGTCGGGCACACACACCAGTCTCGCGGCGAGGCGCACAGCGCCCAGCATGGTGACCGTCAACCCATAGCTGTGATACCAGGGCAGGACCCCCATGTAGCAATGCTTGCCCCCTCGCTCGAACTTGCTGGGTTCCTGACCAGGGGCGGGCGGGATCCTCACCCACTCCTCCAGGGCGTAAAGGTTGGCCACGAAATTGTAGTGCGTGAGACAAGCGCCCTTGGGTACCCCCGTGGTCCCCCCGGTGTACAGGATCAAGGCCAGGTCCTCCTTGGGATTCACCCTGACCTGCGGGGCCGTCTTGGGGCGACCGCCTACTGCCCTCTCGAAAGGGATGTGTCCTGGCTCGTGGCTCGCGGCCTGAGGGATCTTCTTCAGCAGCCCCCCCACGAATCCCTTGAGAAATGGCAGGAAGGGCCTCACGTTGCAATAGACCAGGAACTCCACATCGGTGCCCTCTATGGCCTTGCACGCCGTGGGGTAGAAC
>CAZOXN010000172.1:0-5984 GCA_964583655.1 uncultured Desulfarculaceae bacterium
CCTCTACCCGCTCTTGGAGTGCGCCTTGGCTCATTGACATCCCTTCGGGGATCTGGATTCGATAGGAGATGAGGGCCCTTTCCCTGAACAAGGAGGGGGCCTGCACTGGGATTTCCTCGCACCTCAATGGTCGGATCCCCTCTGGCAATTCCCTCTCCAGACCTCGCAGGACCTGTTGCGCATCGATATGTCCGAATGACTCCAAATCGAAACTCTCGGCGATGCTCTCCACCCCGACGGGCAAGGCAGGCCCGAAATCGATGCGCGGCATGGGGTGGAAACCGTGGGAGAAGCGCAATGGGATGCCTCCTCGTCGAAGGGCCCTCACGATGACCCCGTTCAATTCCAGATGGCTTAGGAATCGTGCCGGCCCCTGCTTCGTGTGGATCACGCGGAACTTCTTCACGATCTCCCTGCCCCGGGTCAGGTGGTAGACACCCTCGAACGCCTTCATGCCCGGGAATGGAGAGGGACTGGAGATGGTATCAGCCAGCACTGGGGAGACGCCTCCCTGGTCGCACACACCGCACCCCTGGCATTCGCCCTTGCGGCAGTCCAGGGTCCTCTGCCCTGAGGTGGACCGTCTGAGTTCATCCACCAGGTAAGACTTGGAGACGCCGACGTCGATATGATCCCACGGGAGGAGATCATCGGTCCGCCATGGCCGCTTCGCACATTCCTCCAGAGGGATCCCGCACTCAAAGAAGGCCTGCTCCCACAGATCGAACCGAAACCGGTCGCTCCAACCATCGAAACCGCACCCCAGATCGTGGGCCCTTCTTAGGACCGCCGAGAGCCTTCGGTCCCCCCTGGAGAAGATACCTTCCAGGAGACTGAGATGAGGATCCTGCCACTTGACCTGAACGCCCATCCTCCGAAGTTCGCGCCTGATCCATCCGACCCTGGCCTTGACCTCTGACACGGGGAGTTGGACCTCCCACTGGAAGGGTGTGTGGGGCTTCGGGATGAAGGTAGAAAGGCTCACGTGAAGCGCCCTCTTTCCCTTGCGCTGACAGGCCTCCCGCAGGATCTTCCTGCACAGACCTACGATCCCCTCGACATCGTCCTGCGTCTCGGTGGGAAGCCCGACCATGAAGTAGAGTTTGAGCGAGAGCCAGCCTTTCTGGAATACCAGCTTGGCCGTCTCCAGGATTTCCCCTTCTTCCAGGTCCTTGTTGATCACCTTGCGCAGACGTTCCGTCCCTGCCTCTGGGGCCAATGTGATGCCGGTCTTCCTCACCTCCTTGATGGTCTCCATGATCTCGCCTGACAGGCACCCAACGCGAAGGGATGGGAAGGAGATGGCCACCTTCTCAGGGCCATATCTCGCCATGAGGTCCCTCAGCAGGTGGGCGATGTGGGTGTAATCCCCGGAGCTCAGAGAGAGCAGGGAGAGTTCCTCGTGCCCTGTAGCGCGCACAGAGGCCTGTGCCAAGTCCAGGACCCTGCCCAGGCTCCTCTCCCGCACCGGGCGATATGTGAATCCAGCCTGACAGAACCGGCATCCCCTGGTGCACCCCCTGGCGATTTCGAGACTCACTCGATCGTGGACCACGCGGGTGAAAGGCACGATCCACCGGCTAGGGTAGTCGAGGCCTTCCAGGCTCGGGGCTATCCTCCTAGCCACCCTCTCATAACCAGCCAAGGTGCCACGGACAGAGACGAGAGTCCCGTCTCGGCCGTACTCAGCTTGGAAGAAGCGAGGCACATAGACGCCCTGGAGCCTCGCCAAATCACAGAGGAGCCTCTCCTTGCTCCAATCCTCGGACTTGGCCCTCAGGGCCACCTCGGTGATCTCCTGCACCACCTCTTCCCCGTCTCCCACCACGAAGGCATCGAAGAAGGCATGGAGAGGTTCGGGGTTCACCGTGCACGGTCCACCACCGACCACGAGGGGAAACGGCCCTGGCCTTCTCTCGCTCTCCAGCGGGATCCCTCCGAGTTCCAGCATCTTCAAGACATTGGAATATCCCATCTCGTATGGGATGGAGAACCCCACGATGTCGAACCCGTAAAGAGGCGTGCGCGACTCCTGGGAGCACAGGGGGATGCCACGCTCCCGCATGAGCCTCTCCATGTCCGTCCAGGGACAGAAAAAACGCTCGGCCGCCACCCCTTCCATCTGGTTCAGGACGTGATATATGACCTGAAAGCCCGTATGGGACATCCCGATCTCGTAGGCGTCCGGAAACGCCAAGGCGAACTTGAGGGAGACTCTGTTCAGGTCTTTGCGAACGGAATTGACCTCGTTGCCCAAGTAGCGGCTGGGCTTGCTCACCAAGGGCAGCAACTCCTCAATCTGTTCAGACCGATTCACCGACATCTTCCTTGTCGCCTAGGCCCAGCGCCGCATCATGGTATGACGCAGGCCCCGTAGGGTCCCCCAGGCCCGCCTAACGGCATCCTGCCCCATACACACCTCGTCGCCCCACAATGATCCCGAACCCTGTAAAGCGCTTGCGAGTCCTTCCCTCGGCCGCCATCAGTCTGCCCCTGGCGAAGGGCCAGAAAGGCGTCCTGGTCCAGGACAAGGGTCCCGTACGAGGTCAGCAAAGGCCCCTTTCCTCTCCTTCCGACGAACCCGCTGTCGGAGCCTGGGGGAGGTCTCGGAATCCACTCTCCCCAAGGGGTCCCAGATACCTCAACCCCGGTGTTCACCCGCGTGACGGCCTTCCACGAGGAGGATGATCCGTCAGTTCCGACTCGCTGGAAGAGGAAGGCCCAGGTCCCTTCGCTTCCGTGCTTCCGTGGCGACCCGTTCCAGCGCCACTGCGGCACAGGCCAAGACGGGTACCCCACCACTCACCACGCGAGCCGCTGGACTCCTGGACACAGCCTCCCCAACGAGGCGCGTGAGCCATTGATTACCGAGATCTTCCCTTTTCTCTTCGGTATCGTCCCTTCGAATCAGCGCTAGGGTCCGTCCCTCCCAGAAGAAAAAGGCCCGGAAGGCCCCGGGCCGACAGGGACTCGACTCCGTCCCTCATCCTTCGTCCTCGTCTTCGGCCTCCACCTCGTGGAATCCATGCTCCAGCTCCTCCATCTCCACCCGAGACGAGTCAGCCCCTGCTGCGCCCATGTGGTCTGTGCCCACATCATCGAAGAGAGAACCCCTGGAAGCCATCCCCTCCCGCTCCACCAGGCTCGGGTCAAAGGAGACAGGCTTGGAGGTGTCCAGTGTCGGCACCACCTTGCCTTCCGCTATCTCCCTGAGGGCCAAGACCACCTCTCGATTCCTGCGGCTAGTGAGAGGTCTAGAACCCTCCATGATCTGCCGCGTCCTCCTGACCCCTGCCTGCACGAGCAAGAAACGGTTAGGTATGTTCTTCACGCAGTCTTCGATTGTCACTCTGGCCATAATCCGACTCCTGAACCAAGCTGTTTTGTCTTCGATTATACGTTCCCCCACCAAAATTGTCAATTCCTTCAACGAGTTGATCAGGGGTGCCAGGGACCTACTACGCCCAGGAAGAGGGGCCTTTGGGGCGATTCTCGACCCCCGGCAGAGACCCTCCCTGTCCCCCGCGACCCTGTCTCTCCCTGCCCAGGGAGAGGCGCACCCTTGAAGGCCAAGCCCCCTGATACTATGATCGAGGAAAGATCTCGAGAGCCAGACGCAAGGGGCCATGGATGCCGAGGATGTGGCTGAAGAGAGGAAGGGAGACCGGGATAAAGGGCGGGTATCTTTGGGTCCATTCCTCGGACGTCCAAAGGATCTCGACTTCGGCGCGGGATGGCGACGTCGTGGACATACTCGACTCCAAAGGGCGTTTGTTGGGACGGGGGCTGCTCAATCGCCCCTCCCCCATCGTCGCTCGGGTCTTCAGCCGAAGGCGAGAGGAGTGGGATGAGACCCTCCTGGTCCAGAGGATCCGCCTCGCCATGGAGAGGAGGAGACGATGGGGGATCGACCTCCGTGCGTGCCGGATCGTGTTCGGCGAGTCCGACGGCCTGCCAGGCCTGGTGATCGACCGGTATGGCCCCGTGGCAGTCTTTCAGATCCATCACCCTGCTGTGGAGCGGCTGAGGGGGCCTCTGACTCGCTTTCTCGCCGAAGAGATCAAGGCTCAGGGCATCTTCGATCGGAGCGATCCCAGCGCCCGCGCCCAGGAGGGTCTGCCCCCTAGCAGTGGCCTGGCATGGGGAGACCCTCCGGATGATCTCTGGATCACCGAGGATGGGATCCGGCTGAAGGTGGATGTGGCTCATGGCCAGAAGACCGGCCATTATCTCGACCAAAAGAGGAACCGCGTCCGCCTCGGTCCCTTGGGCCAGGGAAGGAGGGTCCTGGACCTCTTTTGCTACACAGGGGGATTCGGGCTACATGCCTTGGCAGCCGGGGCGGCATCCGTGACCTTCGTGGACTCCTCGGGACCGGCCCTCGTGATCGCCAAGGAGAACCTGGAGCAGGCTGGATGGGCCGGGCGGGCCTCACTGATTCAGGCCAACGCCTTCGACCTCTTGCGCTCTTTGGAAAGAAGAGGAGAGAGCTTCGATCTCATTTGTATGGACCCACCGGCCTTCGCCACCTCGGCACGGGCCGTATCGAGCGCCTCCAGGGGATACAAGGAGCTCAACCTGCGCGCCTTGAAGCTCTTGCCCACAGGGGGCATCCTCCTGAGTTCCTCTTGTTCCTCCCACATGCCCGTGGGCCTACACCTCCAATTGATAGCCGAAGCAGCTGCCGATGCAGGCAAGGAGGTGATCCTGGTGGAGCAGTGGCATCAGGACCTGGATCACCCCGTGGTCCCGGCCCATGCGCCCAGCCGTTATCTGAAGTGCCATGTCCTGGAAGTCGTGGGGCAGATTTAGGCCAAGGCAGGCCTCTGCCATCAGCTCTCCCCGACCCCAAGACCACCCTTTCCCATGGGCGAAGATATCCCTGCCAGGGCCCGTGCTACCTCGTCCTGGTGAAAGATGGGCATGGGGCCTGCCTTACCTCCACGCAACAACAGGACACCTTCGTGTGGCCGAGTGACCTCGCCGATGTCGGCCGCGACGATCCCTCGCCCCTTAAGGGCCTTCACCACCTTGTCACGCTCCCCCGGCGACACTGCCAAGAGGAGGGCCCCGGAGGCCAGGAGGCCCAGGGGATCCAGGCCGAGGAGATCGCATATCCTGCGTGTCTCGGGGAAGACAGGTATGGCCTCCGCATCGATCCTCATGCCCAAACCGGTGGCCTCGGCCATCTCGTGCAAGGCCGTACCCACCCCCCCTTCTGTGGGATCATGCATCGCATGGAGCCTCGCCGCCTCGCGGGCAACGCTGGCATCGAGGGTCACCCCTATCCCCGGATCCTTCAGGAAGGCCCTGCAACGCCTCATCTCTTCAACTCCGAGTAGACCGGCCAACCTTGGGTGCTCGCGCGCCAGGACCGCAGTCCCTTCAATGGCAATCCCCTTGGTGAGCAAGATCCTGTCCCCCGGCATGGCCCCATCGGGTCTCACCAGTTCGGCCGGATGGAGGTCGCCCAACATCACGCCCACGACCACTGGCCTGTTCAAGCCGAGGGTGACCTCGGTGTGTCCCCCGCACAGACATATCCCTAGCCCCCGGCACGCCTCCTCGATCTGTGAGAATATCTCCTCCACCAGCCCCTCCGACGCAGTTCCTTCTGGCAGCAAGATCGTGGCCATGAACCAGCGCGGTGTGGCCCCTGTAGTAGCGATGTCGTTGGCATTGACCTGGACCGCATACCAGCCGATCTCCTCTGTGGCAAATGTGACAGGATCTGTCTTGGCCACCAGGAGCCTTTGACCGAGCTCTATCACAGCGGCATCTCGCCCGATCCCTGGGCCAAGGATCACACTTGGGTCATGTCCGGCATGATCCCTGAGCAAGCGCCTCATGGTCTCAATGGGAAGTTTCCCGGGTCTCAAGGAGTCTCGAGCCATTCCCCCCTCGCCGTATCTCCATCTCCCTGGCAATGGATGCGGCCTCTGACCGCGGACACCCTTACAGGTTCGTAGTGTATGACGGAAACC
>CAZOXN010000173.1:0-5978 GCA_964583655.1 uncultured Desulfarculaceae bacterium
CTCTATCTTCGCTGCTGCGGTCGGTTCCTTTGCTGGGGCACCTAGCAGGGAGCACTTCGACGAGCCTTACATAGGGGATGATTTCAACCACGATAGCATGGGCGTGGTGCTCGGGGCCAAGTGGCACTTCGACCTCGGCATACTCCAGGGCAAGGTGGACAAGGCAGAGGCCGAGTACCAGCGCCTGGTTCAGACAAGGGAGTTCGCCACTCGCAATATTCCCATCGAGGTGGCCAAGTACTACCAGGAGGCCGTGGAGAACATGAACGCCTTTCAGGCCTCGGAGAAGGCCGCCGCGGCCTCTCGCAAGTGGATAGTAGTGGCCTTCGCCAACTTCGATATGGGCGTAGGACAGGCGAGGGACATCTTTTTCGCCCTGGATCGTTACGGGATAAACCAGGGGGACTACCTGCACTCGCTGCTGAAGTATCATTTGGCCCTTGCCAAATTGAGTTACGCCATCGGCGAGTATCGCCTGGAGTCCAGGTAAGGGCCTTCAGGTGGCCTCTCCTGGATCCCTCAGGACCACGCGTTGAAGAAGGGTTGGCGTGCTCGTCTCCTCGAGGCATGGGTGGCCTGGGCCTTGCCCAGGCCATATCTCATCCTGGGCCTCGCTTCCGCACTCTGCGCAGCCTGTGTCGTCTACACCGTTAGCAATCTGGATTTCCAGACCGCTCAGCTCGACCTCATCTCTCCCAAAGACCCTCTGATACGCCTCACAGAGCAGGTGCGACCATTTCAGGCCAAGGACACCTTCACCGGGGTGATCCAGGCCCGGACACCGCACCGGGCAGTGGCATTCCTGGAGGCTTTGGGGCAGAGGATCCAGGAAGACCCTCGGCACTTCAAAGACGCATTCTTTCGGGTCGACCCTGAGAGTCTCAGGCCCTGGGCCCTCTTCTACCTGGAAAAACAAGAGCTTCAGCGCATCAAAGAGCGCATGGACAGATACCCCACATTGATCCATGGGCTCGCCCATAGGCCCGATCTCACGGGTTTCCTGGAATCGGTCAATGCCGAGATGGCCTCCCGCATGGTCCAGGCCATGTTCACTGACTTCCTGAAGCTGCCGGAAGGGGAGAAATCCGAATCCTCGGGACCCATGGACCTGGGCTTCCTGGTGCAGACCCTGACCGGGATCCTGAGCTACATGGATGGGAGACCGGAGTATGTCTCCCCATGGGCTACCTTCCTGGAGGGCGATGTTTGGGACAGGGAGCTGGAGGGTTACTTCTGGGCCGCGGAGAAGCGGTTCCTCCTCTTCTTTGTCACCCCTAGGAGGGAGAAAGAGACCTTCAACAAGGCTAGGGCCTCCCTGGAATACCTCCGAGGACTCATCCGTGAAGTGGGCGAGAGGTTCCCGGACGTGGAGGTGGGGGTCACTGGTCAGGAGGCCCTCAAGACCGACGAGATGACCGTAGCCCTGAGGGACATGTCCTGGGCCACATGGATCGCACTGGTGGGTGTCTGGATCCTGAACGTCCTCTTCTTCAAGAGCCACGGCCGCACCCTCATGCGCATGGCGGTGCTCTCCATGGGCATGTGTCTGACTTTCGGATGCCTCACCCTCCTGGTGGGACATCTGAATATAATCTCCATGGTCTTCGCCCCAATGCTAGTGGGGCTCGGGGACGATTACGCAGTACACTGGTTCGCCAGGATGGAGGAAGAGGAACGCACCCCGGGCGCCTCCAGGCGGGAGGCCATAGCAAGGGTGGCCTCGCGCTCAGGTCCGGCCATCATCAGCGCAGGGGCCAGCGGGGCCCTCTCCTTCCTCCCATTGGTCCTGACGGGGTTCAAGGGCCTGGTGGAGCTTGGGCTCATCTCGGGCCTCGGGCTCCTGCTGCAGGTGGCAGTGAGTCTGGCGGTCCTGCCGGTGCTGAGCCTCTTTGGTAGGACGCCCAGGGCAAGGGGCCAAGAGACTTCCGGGCGCACGGATTTCATCGCACTGAGCCGGAAAAAGGCCCTTTGGATCCTCCTGGGCGCACTGTTGCTCTCCTTGATGAGCGTATTCGGGGCCTTGGAGGTCCGCTTCGACCTCAATCCGCTGAGGCTCCAGGCCAAGAACACGGAGTCGGTGGTCTGGGAGGAGAGGCTGAGAGAGAGCAGCAAGCGGTCCGTCCTCTTCGCCACGTCAGTGGCATACTCTCTGGAGGAGCTCCGGGAGAAGAGCGAGGCACTGGAGGCGCTCCCGACGGTGTGGAAGGTACAAAGCGTCTCGAGCCTCCTCCCTAAGGACCAGGAGGAGAAGCTCCCCATCTTGAAGGAGATATCGGATCGGACACCCCCTGTGGACTCCCAGGGCCTCCAACGGGAGCCCCTGAGGCCGGAGGGCGTGCTGGATCTTCTGGAACGCATTCGCTTCAAGATGGACGACTCCCAAGCCGAGGCCTGGGGGGCCAGGAGGCCTTTGGTGGAGCAGATCGCAGCGGTTCGTTCCCTGACCGCTCAGATCATCGAGAGGCTTCGCGTCTCCCGAGACCCCTCGGGGCCCTTGCTGGCATACGAGACGAGGTTCCAGGCTGACCTGATGGAGGCATTCAAGATGCTCAAGCACAGAGACGGGCTCAGGCCCATGGCCTTGGAGGACATCCCCAAGGTCCTTTGGGACCGGCTGGCGAGCGAGGGGCGGTACCTGATAAGGATCTTCCCCTCCGAGGGGATATGGGAGCCAGGGCCAAGGGATAGGTTCGTCACCCAGGTCCGCTCTGTGGACCAGCAGGCGTCAGGCGACGCGGTGACCCTCCACGTTTACAGCCGGGCCTATCAGAAGGGTTGCGTGGAGGCCTCCTTGTATGCCCTCGCGGGCATCTGGCTGCTCCTCCTGGTGGAGTTCAGGGGGAGGCCCATGGCCGCGCTGGCCTTCCTTCCCCTCCTGGCAGGGACCCTGTGGACAGTGGGGTTGATGCCTGTCTTGGGCGTCCAGTTCAACCTCGCCAACAGCGTGTTTCTGCCTCTCATAGTGGGGGCGGGGGTGGAGTACGGTATCATCATCGTGAACCGCTGGCGAGAGGGTCGGATGCCCCCTGGGCACCTGCCCATGAGCACCGCAAAGGGGGTCATCTGCGCCTCTTTGACCACCAACATTGGGTTCGGGACCCTCATGATCTGCCGTCATCAAGGGATCTTCAGTCTAGGGGTCCTCTCCTTCGTCGGCAGCATGCTGGTCCTCTTGGTTGCCGTGATCCTACCTCCGGCGGTCACGGCCTTCATGGGTCAGACGTCGAGTTCTAGCACGCAGGGGTGATGAAATGGCAAGATGGTGGTTCTTGTGCTTGATGACGTTGGGGTTATTCACGGGGCAGGAGGCGACTGGATCCAACGAGCAGGCCACTGACAGGGTACGCCTGGTCCTGGATCGGGCCATGGAGGTCCAGACAAGGCAGGACCTCCATGGTGAGGCAGGGAGGTCTGAGAGGGCCAGGCTCATCAGGCAGCTCATCTCGGAGAACTTCCTGAGCGCACAGATGGCTCGAGAGTCCCTAGGAGATCGCTGGGATGGCCTCAAGTTGGAGCAGAGGCAGGAGTTCGAGGCGCTCTTTGTCGACCTGTTTCAGGACTCCTACACCCGCATGGTACTCAATTTCCTGAGAAAAGAGACCGTGGAATACCTGGGTGAGAGCCAAAAGGAGGGAAGGGTGGAGGTCCGCACCAAGATCCTCAGGACCAACGAGCACATCCCCGTTGACTACATCCTCACGAAGAAGGAGAGATGGTTCATGGTAGACGTGGTCATCGACGGGGTCAGCATCGTTCGCAACTATCAGGTGAGATTTGGCCAGGTGATCGCATCCCAGTCCTTCGATTACCTCCTCGAGCAGATGCGGATGCAGAGCAGGGCCGTCAAGGAACCATAGGCCTCACCACCCTCAGCCCCTGCCGCTGAGCCTGGAGAAGTCAGCGATCCTGAGGAAGACCGAGGCCAGCCGCGCCAGCATGTTGAGGCGGTTTCCCCTGACCCTTTGGTCAGGGTCGTTCACCAGGACCGCATCGAAGAAACGATCCACCCTGCGCCTCTGGCCTGCCAGGTCCCTCAAGGCCTCGAGATGTTCCCCCCTTTCGAGGCGGTCCTGGACCTGGGCCTCGGCCCATCTGACTAGCCCCAGGAGGTCCTCCTCCTCGGGCTGGCTCACAAGGGAAGGGTCCACCTCCCCTGCCCTATGGTCACCCACGATGTTGAGCACCCTCTTGAAGCTCAAGGCCAGGTCCTCGAACCCATCCTCTCCCATGAAGGACTCGAGGGCAGCGAGCCTGCAGCGCGCCTCTGGGAGATTGTCGAAACCCGCGGAGGTCACTGCCATTACGGCCTCGGCGGCACTGCCTTGACCGGTCCATTGGTTCTCCAGACGCACCCTGAAGAAGGCCAGGACGTCCTCCTCGATCCGCCCCTGGGGCAGACACACCTTGTCCCCCAGAAAAGCCAACGCCTTTCTCACCATGGACCTCAGCGAGATCTGGTACCCCCTGTCAAAGACTATCTGCAGTACTCCCAAGGCTGCCCGACGAAGCCCCAGAGGATCCCCTGCCCCGGTGGGGACCTCGCCTACCCCAAAACAGCCACACACTGTGTCCAGCTTGTCCGCCAGGGCCAACACCGCCCCCGCCCGGGTAGAGGGCAACCTGTCGCCGGAAAAGGCCGGGAGATAGTGCTCCTCTATGGCCATGGCCACCTCTGGGGTCTCTCCCTGGAGGGACGCATATTCCTTCCCCATCACACCTTGCAGGGTGGGGAACTCCCTCACCATCTCCGTCGTCAGATCGCACTTGCACAGTAGGGCCGCTCGTTGCACCTCCTCCGTGACCTCAGGCTCCAATTCCTGTGCCAGGGCATGCGCCAGGCCCTCCAGTCTCTGCACCTTCTCCAAGAGGGTCCCGAGCTTGGAATGGAAGATTACCCCTGCGAGCTCCCTCACCCTGTCACCAAGTGGTCTCTTCTGATCCCCCTCGAAGAAGAAACGGGCGTCCCTGAGCCGCGCCCTCAGGACGCGTTCATTGCCCTTGCGGATCAGGTCCATGGAATCATTACGGATATTGGACACGTTGACGAAGTACGGAAGGAGTCTCCCCTGGTCGTCCTCCACGCTGAAGAACTTTTGGTGCTCACGCATGGCCGTGACCAGGACCTCTTTCGGGAGGCTGAGGAAATCCTCTTCGAAATCCCCTGCCACCACCACCGGATACTCCACCAGGTGGACAACTGTGTCCAGGAGCACAGGGTCCTCAACCAGACGGCCGCCAAGCCCCTGAGCCGCCCTCCTGGCCTCTGCGACGATCATCTCCCTGCGTTCCTGAGGGTCCACGACCACGAAGATGGCGCGGCACAGATCCTTGTACGAGCGCGGCTCGCCTATCTCCGCGGCCTTGGGGCTCAGAAACCTGTGTCCCCTCGTAATCTTTCCGCTGGACATACCGTCCAGGGTGAAGGGGATTGTCTCCTCCCCGAGCATGGCCACGACCCAATGGATGGGCCTGACGAACCGGAGATTGAGATCGCGCCAGCGCATGGACTTGGGAAAGGCGAGGCCGGTTATCCATTGCGGGATCTCCTTCGAGAGGAGCTCCTTGGCTTCCCTACCGCGGGAGATCTTTCTTGCCACCAGGTACCGACCCCTGGGCGTCTCCACGGCCTTGAGATCGGATACCTGAACCCCGTGTGCCTTGGCAAAGCCTGTTGCCGCAGCAGTGGGGTTGCCCCCCTCATCGAAGGCCTTGTTGCAAGGCGGGCCCATGATCTCCTGATCCAGGTCCTCTTGGACCTCGGCCACGGCCTCCACCAGCAGGGCCAGCCTCCTAGGGGTACCCCAGACGTGGAGCTCACCGTGGGCGAGACGGAGCCGATCCAAAGAGTCTCTAGCGAGCGTCTTGAGCCCCTCCATGGCCGGGTCCATGAACCCAGCCGGGATCTCCTCTGTACCGATCTCCACCAGCAGGTCTTCAGCCACCCTCTCCCTCCAAGACGTCCGCAGTATCACTCTGTC
>CAZOXN010000174.1:0-5954 GCA_964583655.1 uncultured Desulfarculaceae bacterium
CAGGACAGGCTCGATCATGGCCAAATTGGTCTTGCCGCACGCTGACGGGAACGCGCCCAATATGTAAGTGATCTCGCCTTCAGGGTCCTCTATCCCCATGATGATCATGTGCTCGGCGAGCCACCCCTCCTGGCGGCCAAGGTAGGAGGCGATCCTGAGGGAGAAGCACTTCTTCCCCAAGAGGGCGTTTCCGCCGTAACCGGATCCGATGCTCATGACCAGGTTCTCCTGGGGGAAGTGCATGATGAACCGCTTCTGTGGATCCAGCTCCCCTATGGAGTGTAGTCCCCTGACGAAGCCCTCCGAGGGACCTATCCTCTTGAGCGTCTCCTCCCCGACCCTGGTCATGATACACATGCTCACGACCACGTAAATCGAGTCGGTGATCTGGATGCACGGCTTGGCGTAGGGGGATTGCGGATGGCCCATCATGTAAGGTATGACGTAGAGGGTCCTGCCGCGCATACAGCCGTCGAAGAGCTTCTGGAGCATCTCTTTGGCCCCTTTTGGGTCCATCCAGTTATTATTGGGGCCGGCGTCCTCCTTCTTGGGAAGGCACACAAAGGTCAACTGCTCCGTGCGCGCCACGTCCGAGGGGTGGCTCCTGTGGAGGAAGGAGTTGGGGAAGGACTTGGGGTTCAGCTCCCGGAAGGTGTTGTGGGGACCCGTCTTCTCCTGTTTGATGCCTTGCTCCACGAGCCTCTCCAGCTCTTGACGCTGGCCGCTGACCCAATGGACCTTGTCCGGCTTGGTGAGCCTCGCCTGCTCCTCCACCCACAGCTCCACGGCACTCGACATGACCACGTCCCTCCTTGTCTCATCCTTCGCATCTTGCCGGGACTACGCGTGCCCACACGTCTCCGTAACCACTGCTCGCTTCGCGGCCCCTCTACCTCTGTGCATCCAGTCCGGCGGAGTCCGACTGGAAAGGGATCGTCTGGGTGATCGGGGGATCATTGCCCCAGGGACTTGACCATTGCCTTCCGGGTCCAGTCCGCTGCCCTCCTCTCTACCCTCAGGCCTGTGGCGAGACGGGTCCTTCCCAAGGGCGACGCTCGCTCCTCATGGCTGGCCGGTCTGTCAATCCTGGGGTTCCCCTGAAGTCGTCTCCTGTGTCAGCCTCGCCTTGGCCTCCAGGCGACGAAAATCCTCGTCTATGCGCCGCTGGATCTCGGCTATGGTCTGGTCGCTGAGGTGACGAAATCGCCCTTGCCTCTTGAGGTACTCCATGACGGGCTTCTGCTTCGGGGGTTTCGGGACCAGCCGATACTGCCCCCTTTCCACCTCGTACAAGGGGAAGATGCGAGTCTGCACGGCCAACTTCCCCAGCTCGATGCTCTCCTCGGGCTGGCTCCTCCAGCCGGTAGGGCACACCGAGAGGATGTGGACATACGCAGGACCTTCCACCAAGGCCGCCTTCTGGACCTTCCTCAAGAGGTCCCACGGGTAACTCGGACAGGCCGTGGCCACGTAAGGTATGTCATGGGCCGCAGCGATCTCCGGCATGTTCTTCTTCCATGTGGCCTGACCCGATGAAAGGCGGCCAGGGGGGGAGGTGGTGGTCATGGCCCCGTAAGGCGTGGAGCTGGACCTCTGTATCCCGGTGTTCATATAGGCCTCGTTGTCCAGGCAGATGTAGACCATGTCGTGGCCTCGTTCCAAGGCCCCGGACAGGGCCTGGAGCCCTATGTCTGCCGTGCCACCATCTCCTGCCACTGCCACGCAGTGGATCTGCTTCCGGGCAAGCCTGCCCTTCCTCATCATGGCCTTTAGCCCGGCCTCCGTCCCTGAGCACACCGCGGCCGCGTTCTCGAATGCGACGTGGATATATGGCACGACCCAGGAGGTGGTGGGAAGGGGGGAGGAGACTATCTCCATACAGCCCGTGGCGTTGGCCACCACCGTATCCGGTCCCAGGGCCTTCAAGGCCAGACGAAGGGCCAGCACCTCGGCGCACCCCTGACAGGCGCGATGACCAGGGGCGAGATACTCATTGAGTGGGACATTCTTGGGTCCGTATGCGATGATGTCGGTCATTTCAACTCCTCGTTCGTCTTGCAGCCCACAAGGGATTCTTCCTGCCCGTTGCCAGCGGTTATTGGAAACACGGAGACCAACAAACAACTGGCTACGCACTTCTGACGCGCGTCAACCGCGCACGCCGTAAATCTCGTATCCCTCCTGACGATCCGCTTCGGCCTTGGTCTGGGCCAGATCCACCATCCTCTCGAAGTCCTCAGGGGAGACGTCCCGGCCTGCCAGACCGCCTATGAAGTTCACTACCTTGGGCCTCCGCGGCTCTCCGTAAAGGGCCGCCCTGACCTCGGCCGAGACAGGTCCGCCCGTGCCACCGAAGGAGATGGCCCGGTCGAAGACGACCAGGAGCCTGGCCCCGGATACGGCCTCCCTGAAGGCGTCGAAGGGAAAAGGCCTCCAGAGTCTAAGCCTCACCGCACCCACGGCCTTTCCCTTTTCCCTCATGCGATCCACTGCCTCTGTTGCAGTCTCCCCGAGGGCCCCCATGGTCAAGAGCAACACCTCTGCCCCCTCAGTTCGATATGCCTCCACAGGCCTGTAACTGCGTCCTGTGAGCCTGGCCCACTCGTCCCACCCCTGGTGGATGACGGGCATCGCCTGTTTCAGGGCCTCGTCCTGCGCCTTCTTGGCCTCGGTGAAGAGCTCAGGCATGGCAAAGGCACCCATGGTCACGGGTTGGTCCGGGTGGAGGCGATGGACGGGCTGGTACGTGGGGAGGTAGTTCCTGACCAGTTCCTCGGAGACCATCTCCACGGGTTCTATCATGTGGCTCAGTATGAACCCGTCCATGTGGATCATGACCGGCAGGAGGACCCTTCGGTCCTCGCCCATCCTGAATCCTATGAGGACATGGTCGAAGGCCTCCTGGCCACTCTCCACGAAGATCTGGATCCAGCCGCAGTCCCTGACGCTCATGACGTCGGAGTGGTCGTTCCAGATACTGAGAGGCGCGGAAAGGGATCTGTTGACCGCTGCCATGACGATGGGCAACCTCAAGGAGGCGG
Source organism: uncultured Desulfarculaceae bacterium (assembly GCA_964583655.1). Classification (GTDB taxonomy): domain Bacteria; phylum Desulfobacterota; class Desulfocorpusculales; order Desulfocorpusculum; family Desulfocorpusculum; genus CAZOXN01. The sequence continues at coordinate 3,042 of CAZOXN010000174.1, forward strand.
CGATGAATACCACCTCGTTCATCAAGGCCAACCCTTGGGAACTGGTGGAGGTGAACGTCCTGGCACCGACAGCGGAGGAACCGATGCACACGCTCATGGCGGAGTGCTCGGACTCCACCGGGACGAACTCCGCGTCCAACCTACCTGCGGCGACCATCTCGGCCAGGTGCTCCACGATGTGGGTCTGCGGGGTGATGGGGTATGCCGCCACCACATCCACGTCAGCAAGCCCGGCAGCCTCGGCCACCGCTATGGAGACCTCCATTCCGATGCGCCTTCCCATCACGCCTCCTCCTCCACCATGGCGATGCACTTCACAGGGCACTCATGGGCGCAGATCCCGCAACCCTTGCAGTAGAACAGGTCGGGCAGATAGAACCCTTCATCCGTCCTCCGTATGGCCGCATCTGGGCAGAACATGAAGCACAAGGAGCACTTGGTGCAGCGCGAGGTGTCCACCACAGGGTGGCCGCCTGTGCGCCAATCCCCGGTGCGGTAGGAACGCGCATTGCCTGGCTCGACGATCACGCAACCAGGCTCGAGTTCGGTCCACTTGATCTCCCCTATGGGTCTTGCCATATCCTACCCCCTTGCCGCTGGCATGAGACCGAGGGGGGGCCTTCAGGGCTTCCCCCCGCCTGGCCCCTCAAAGCGAATCGTAAGCGCGCTTCATGGCCATGAGGTTTCGTTCGCCCAGCCTTCCGAAGCGCTCCTGAACGGGCTCATCCAGGGATTCCATCCTCACGATCCCCGTGGCCTTGACCAAGGCGCCGATCATCGTGGTGTTGGTGATGGGCCGCCCAAGGACCTCCCTGGCGATGCTGCTGGCATCTATGAGGTGAAGCCGCTGGGAGGGCTTGAGGCGCTGGGCGAACCCACCGCTGTCTCCGGGCGCATTGGCCACGACCAACCCATCGGGCTTCAGCCCTTCTTCCACCGCAACCAGCTCCAGCAGGGAAGGATCGAGCACCACCACGACGTCCGGCTCGTAGACCTTGGAGCGAACCCTGATGGGGTGGTCGCTCACCCTGGCGAAGGCGACCACAGGGGCCCCCCTGCGCTCCGGCCCGAAGCTGGGGAAGGCCTGAGCGTACTTGCCCTCTGAGATCGCTGCCAATGCCAGGAGCTCCGCTGTGGTCACTGCCCCCTGACCTCCACGACCGTGAATCCTGAACTCTTTCATGAACTATCCCCTCGGTGCGAGAGATCCCCAAGGCCTCCCAAAAAAAGGCCTCGCAGGTGAGCTCATGATATCTCAATCTCCCCTCTAAGACCAGCGTGATATCAGATAAAGCGGCACGGACTGTTCGCTATGCGTGACAGCGTCTCGCATCGCAATAAGCCTACGAGGCACCCCCGCCATTGTCAAGGGTGTTCTGTTGCGGGCGTGATCCAGCCTGTGGCGGGGGGGCGAGGCGCCATAGGGTAGTGGCGAAGGTGTGAAGCGGGCGGATCTGGGGCCGCCTGCCGCAAGGGGTTGTTCCCACGGTCCCGTGCCTCTGGACAGGTCCATGGGGACCTGGTAAATTTGGGGGGCGGGAAATGGAGGAGGCAGGCCTGTGTGGAGGGTGGGCTGGTTCTCCATGGGAGTGACTGCGGGGTGATGAGGAGGTGTGCGTGATGGAGAGGAGATTTGGGGAGCTGGATCCGCCGAGACGTGTGCTCATGGGCCCAGGGCCCAATGATGTTCCACCAAGGGTGCTCAGGGCGCTTTCTGCCCCTCCGCTGGGATACATGGATCCGGCCTTCCTTCGGATCATGGACGAGACACAGGAGCTGCTCAGGTTCGTCTTCAGGACCGACAACGAGCTCACCTTGCCCGTGTCGGGAACCGGGACCGCGGGCATGGATACCTGTTTCGTCAACCTGGTCAGTCCTGGTGACCGGGTGGTCGTGGGGGTCAACGGCTTCTTCGGGGCCCGTATGGTGGACAATGCCAGGAGACTGGGGGCCGACGTCACGGCAGTGGAGGCCCCGTGGGGCGAGGCCCTTTCGCCCAAGGAGATGGAGGCTGCCATCCAGAGGGGACGGACCAAGGTCGTTGCTGTCGTCCATGCGGAGACCTCCACAGGCGTGTTGCAGCCTTTGGAGGAGATCGGGGAGTTGGCCCGCCGGGCCGGGGCCCTGTTCCTGGTGGACACGGTGACCTCCCTGGGGGGGATGGAGGTGAGGGTGGATGGCTGGGGCATCGATGCCACCTTCAGTGCGTCCCAGAAGTGCCTGGGATGCCCTCCAGGGCTTTCGCCCATCAGCATGGGCCCCAAGGCCCTAGAGGTCATAGAGGGACGCAACTCCAACGTGCCGAGCTTCTACCTGGACATGGGGATGGTGAAGAAGTACTGGGGTAGCGAGCGGCTCTACCATCACACGGCCCCCATCAACATGGTATATGGGCTCAGAGAGGGGCTCAGGTTGGTGCAGGAGGAAGGGCTCGAGGCCAGATTTCGAAGGCATCTCAACAACCATTTGGCCCTGGTGGCGGGGCTAGAGGCACTGGGGCTCCAAATGCACGTTGCACAGGGCCTGAGGCTCCCCTCCCTCAACACCGTCCGGGTCCCGGATGGGGTGGACGACCTGAGGGTCCGAAAGACCCTCCTGGAGGACTTCCAGATCGAGATCGGCGCGGCCCTCGGTGCCCTACGGGGCAAGGTATGGCGGGTCGGGCTCATGGGTCATTCCTCCCTGCCCAGGAACGTCCTCTACTTCCTGGGGGCCCTGGGGTCGGTGCTCAAGGCCGCCGGGGTTTCCCGCGACGCCGGGGCCGGGGTGGTGGCTGCCACGGAGCGCTATTCCTCCCTCGCCTGAGCCGTGGGAGGCCTTTCTGTGCAGGAGCATGCGGGCCTTTCCACTGACTGACCCTTTTTTTGACCATCGAGGTCTCCGAAGCATCCCGTGGCCTTCGACATCCAGAGG
>CAZOXN010000175.1:0-5943 GCA_964583655.1 uncultured Desulfarculaceae bacterium
GGAGGTTCCTCCTCGCCCCCATGGCAAGACTCGGCATGAGAGACACCTTGACGCCCAGGGGCGAGTGTAGACTCCTGGACGTGGGGTGTGGTTCGGGCGGTTGGCTGTACAAACATCAGCTCCTGGGGTGGAAGGCCCACGGGGTGGAGCTGGTGAAGGAGGCATGGGATAGGTCGCGTTCTCTGGGTCTGCACGTCTATCTGGGTGACATCTTCGCGGTGCCACAGGACAGGAGGTTCGATGTCATCTCGTTCCGCAGCGTCTTGGAGCACATCTCCGACCCGGTCGAGACCATGGAAAGGGCAGGCCAGCTCCTGGCCCAAGGGGGCAAGGTCCTGGTCATGGCCCCAAACATAGACTCCTGGGGCTTTCGGCGCTACCGCATCCATTGGTATCCACTGGACCCCCCCAGGCATCTGATGCAGTTCACCCCGAGGAGTGTCACCCTCTTGGCCCAGAGGGCAGGACTGGAGCCTGTCTCAGTTGAGACCAGGGCCTCGGCCCGCTGGATCCTGTACAGCCGGATCCACGCCCGGATCTTCCCGCCGGACATATTGGAGAGGAGGGACCCCGACACCCGCATGGCCTTCATCAGGAGGGCCAAGGAGCTGAGGGAGCGGCCTTGGGCCATGGACCGGCTCTACCGGCGGGGGGTATCTCTCAGGGCGTGGTGGGAGGCCCTTCGAGGCCGAGGGGAGATGATCTGCGCGGTGTTCACCAGGGGGTAGATCCATCATCACCAGGCTCGATTCCGGCGAAGCCATGCGGACGTCGCCCACGGTCGATTGCCGAGCGGACATCTGCTATCATGGGTCCTGCCCATGAGTCGAAGCTTCGTCAGAGGAGGGGCAAGTGCCATGACGCGGATCAGGTTTGGCACCTCTGGGTGGAGAGGGATCCTGGCGGATGACTTCACATTTCCCAATGCTCGGCTGGTGACCCAGGCCATCGCCGATTACCTCCATGCAGAAGGCTCGGCCGCTCAGGGGGTTGTTATCGGCTACGACACCAGGTTCCTGTCGGAGGCCTTCGCCCAGACCGCTGCTGAGGTGATGGCCGGAAATGAGATACGCTGCTTCATCGCCAACAGGGACACGCCCACCCCTGTGGTGAGTCACTCCATAAGGGCCGGCCGAAGGGGAGGCGGGATAAACATCACGGCCAGCCACAACCCTCCCTCTTACAACGGCCTGAAATTCTCACCATCGAGCGGGGGGCCTGCCCCGACAAACGTCACCGATGCCATAGAGTCCAGGATCAACGCCTTGGATCCTGGCTCCATAAGGAGCATCCCGCTGGCCGAGGCCAAGCAAAGGGGGCTTGCGGTGGATTTCGATCCGAGCCACGACTACCTGCTTCACGTCAAGGGCCTTGTACACGAAGAGGCCTTGCGCAGGGCCGGTCTCAAGGTGGTCGTCGATGTCTTGTGGGGGACGGGCCGCGGTTACCTGGATGCCGTCCTGAGGGAGTCCGGCGTGGATGCGGAGGTCCTGCATGCATCTCGTGACCCGTACTTCGGGGGGCACCGCCCAGAGCCATCTGGTGAGTTCCTCCATGAATTGTCGGCGCGAGTGAGGGCCAGTGGGGCTCGCCTCGGACTGGCCATGGACGCTGATGCCGACCGCTTCGGCGTGGTGAACGAGGAAGGCAGATATCATGAGGCCAACGAGATACTCCCCCTTCTCCTCGACTATCTCATACGGACTCGAGGTTGGCCAGGGGGTGTCGCGCGAAGCGTGGCCACCACACACCTCATCGACCGTGTGGCCCTAAGCCATGGTCGGCCGGTGTACGAGACCAAGGTGGGCTTCAAGTATCTGGGGGAGTATATCCAGCAGGATTCAGTAGTGATGGTGGGAGAGGAGAGCGAGGGTTTCTCCATGAAAGGTCATCTCCCGGAGAAGGACGGGATACTTGCCTGTCTCCTGGTGGCCGAGATGGTGGCGTCCACGGGGAAGGGGATCCCGCAGCTCCTTGAGGAGCTCTTTTCCAAGGTGGGCCCTCTACGGACCATGCGCCTCAATCTCTCCCTGGAACCAGCGACCAAGGCCAGGCTCATCGAGCGCCTCGAGAGCCCTCCGCGACTCTTTGCAGGACAGGCCGTGGTGGGCCACGTGACCCTGGACGGCCACAAGTACATCCTCGATGACGGCAGCTGGGTCTGTTTCCGCCCTTCTGGGACCGAACCGGTGGTGCGTTTCTACATGGAGTCCCCCACCGACGAGGGACTAGGTCGGCTCAGGGCGGCTGGCGAGGCATTGCTTGGTCAGGTCTAGAGGTAACAGATCGCTTCCATGCTGCTCGGGGAACAGGACCCCCAACGCGACTGACCGGTTACGTCCAAGGGCCTATCCATGGGGGCCTATATGGGGGTAAAGGGATGGACCTTCCGCACAACAAGACCAAGATCGTCTGCACCATCGGCCCTGCCTCAGAGCCTCCCCAGGTGATGGAGCGTATGATCTTGGCCGGTATGAGCGTGGCGAGGCTCAACTTCTCCCACGGCGATCCAGAGGGGCACCGCCAGGTTGTGGAGGCCCTGAGGGCTGCATCCAGGGCCACCGGGAGGCGCGTGGCCATCATGGCCGACCTGCCTGGCCCGAAGATGCGTGTGGGGAGACTGGCCAAGGAGCCGCTGGAACTAAGGGTTGGAGATTCCTTCACCCTGACCGCCAGGGATGTGGTGGGGGGGGTCAGCGAGGTGTCGGTATCCTTCCCCCGTCTCCCCCAGGTGGTCAGGCCAGGGGACACGCTGTTTCTGAACGACGGGATCATCCAGCTGGAGGTCCTGAGGACCGAGGGGGAGGAAGTTCGGTGCCGCGTGGTCGTCGGTGGGGAGCTCTGGTCCGGCAAGGGCCTCAACCTGCCGGGGATCGATCTGGGCATAAGCGCATTCACGCCCAGGGATCGCCAATGCCTGGAGCTCGCCATGGGCTTGGGGGTGGACGCGGTCGGTCAGTCATTCGTCGAGTCCGAGCGGGACGTGGCAGCGTTGCGCGAGGCAGCCCAGGAGATGGGCCACAATCCCTTCGTCTTCGCAAAGATCGAACGCGCCACGGCCCTGGAGCACCTGGACCCCATCCTCGATGCGGCCGACGGCATCATGATCGCCAGGGGGGATCTCGGCGTGGAGATACCCATCGAGGAGATAGCCTTAGTCCAGAAACGGCTGATCCGCAAGGCCAACCTCCTGGGCAAGCCGGTGATCACGGCCACCCAGATGCTCGAATCCATGACCTCCAGCAGGCGCCCCACCCGTGCCGAGGCCACCGACGTGGCCAACGCGATCCTGGACGGCACGGACTGCGTCATGCTCTCCGGGGAGTCGGCCATGGGGAGATACCCTGTGGAGGCCACGGCCATGCTGGCCAGGATCGCGGCGGCCGTCGAGCCTCACCTGCGGGCCACCGACATCAAGGAGGCACTGGCGGCCATGTGGGGTGGCGCCCCTCCACGCATGAAGGATCTGATAGCGGTGAGCGTTCAGGCCGTGCTCGAACGCATCTCCCCGGCTGCGGTCTTCGTCCCCACCCACAGCGGGGCCACCGCCAGGAGCATAGCGCGATTCAGGCTCCCCGTCTGGATCGCGGCCATCAGCTCCCAGGAGGAGACTTGCCAACGACTCCAGTTCACCTTCGGCGTCCATCCGGTGCACGAGCCGGTCCACCCAAGGGATTGGAACTCCTACGTGCGCAGGTGGCTGCATTCACGAGGGCTCGAAGGAGACCTGGTTGTCCTCACAGAGGGGCCTTCGTCGGAGCACCCGGAGGCTAACGATCGCATGGAGATCATCGACCTCTCCAGGACCCCCTAAGTGCGCCTCATCTCCTTGAAGGTGTTGATCAGTCCGTTGGTGGAGGAATCGTGGGAGGTCACTGGGGCGTCATCGCGGAGCTCCGTCAGTATCCTGTTGGCTAGCTGCTTGCCGAGCTCCACGCCCCACTGGTCGAAGCTGAAGATGTTCCATATCACCCCCTGCACGAAGATCTTGTGTTCGTACATGGCGATGAGACTCCCCAGGACCCTGGGGGTCAGCTTGCGGAAGAGGATTGAATTCGTGGGCCTGTTCCCCTCGAAGACCCTGTATGGCCACAGCCTCCTGATCTCCTCGGCGCTCCTCCCTTCCCGCCTCAGCTCCTCCATGACCTCCTCTTTGCCCTTTCCTTTGAGGAGGGCCTCGGTTTGGGCGAAGAAGTTGGAAAGCAAGATGGTGTGATGCTCGCCCACGGGGTTGTGGCTGATGGCTGGGGCCAGGAAGTCCGCAGGGATCAGCCTGGTCCCCTGATGGATGAGCTGGTAGAAGGCGTGCTGGCCGTTGGTCCCGGGCTCGCCCCACAGGATGGGTCCTGTGTCGTGTCTCACCCTCCTGCCGCTTCGATCCACGGACTTGCCGTTGCTCTCCATGTTGGCCTGCTGGAAGTAGGCCGGGAACCGGTGCATGTACTGATCGTAAGGCAAGATGACCTCTGTCTCCGCCCCGAAGAAGTTGTTATACCATATCCCGAGAAGGGCCAGGATCACCGGGATGTTCCTTTGGAGGGGGGCACGTCTGAAATGCTCGTCCATCTCGAAGGCACCCTCCAGGAGCTCCACGAAGTTCTCGAACCCTATGTAACAGGCGATGGAAAGCCCTATGGCGGACCAAAGCGAGTAACGTCCCCCCACCCAATCCCAGAACGCGAACATATTGTCCCTATCGATGCCGAAGGCCTCCACCCTCTGCGCGTTGGTGGAGATGGCCACGAAGTGCCTGGAGATACGCGCTGGATCACCTGCCTTCCTCAGGAACCACTCCCTGGCTGTGAAGGCATTGGTCATGGTCTCCTGGGTGGTGAAGCTCTTGGATGAGATCATGAACAGGGTCGTCTCTGGTCGCAGGGTCCTGAGGGTCTCTGAGATGTGGGTCCCGTCCACGTTGGAGACGTAGTGGACGGCCATGCCGGGCCTCCCATAGGGGCGCAGGCACTCCGTCACCATCAACGGTCCCAGGTCCGAGCCACCGATGCCGATGTTGACGATGTCGGTTATCCGCTCGCCACTGTACCCGGTCCACTCACCGGAGAGGAGCTCTTGAGAGAAGACCCGCATCTTCTCCAGCACCGCGTTGACCTGGGGCATCACGTCCTGGCCATCGACGTAAATGGGGGTATTGGCCCGGTTCCTCAATGCCACATGCAGGACCGCCCGGTTCTCGGTCTCGTTGATCTTTTCTCCAGCGAACATCTCCTCGATGGCACCCGGGACAGCCATCTCCTCTGCCAGCCCAAAAAGGAGCTCCATGGTCTCGGCACAGATCCTGTTCTTGGAATAATCCAGAAAGATATCCTTGAACCGGACAGAGAACCTCGGGAACCTGTGGGGGTCCTGGGCGAAGAGATCCCTCATGTGCACATCCCGCATCTCCTTGAAATGAGCCTTCAGCCTGCCCCAGCTCTTGGTCCGGGTTGGATCTCTATTCTGGAGCATCTCTCGTCCTCCGGGCATGGATTCGCAAGGCAAGACCCCGCCTGTCTCCACAAGGGCAGGGCCAAGCAGAGGATATACAACACCGTGGCCTGAGATCAAGGCCCCCCTGCGAAAAGAGGTGGAGGCCTCAAGTGGCCTCCCCATGTCGCAGGTAGCCCCCCGGGTGGACCTCGACGGGGCTGGCTGGACCCATGCCGAAGGTGTGGACATAGGGGTCTACTGAGCTTTTAATAGAGAGAGATTCTCTCTACCGGGGGTCCGAGATGAACTGGGATCAGGTGGAAAAGGAGGCCGTGGATCTTCTAGCGGATTACATACGCATCGATACCACGAATCCGCCTGGCAACGAGCGAAGGGCCGTGGAGTTCATTGGCCGCTTCCTGGAGTCCGAGGGGCTGGAGGTCCGATACCTCGGCCGAGAACCGGACCGGCCCAATCTCATCTGCAGGGTCTCGTCGGGAAGAGAGAGGCGGGGGC
>CAZOXN010000176.1:0-5939 GCA_964583655.1 uncultured Desulfarculaceae bacterium
ACCAGTGCCAAGGCGAGCTGAACCAGCGCGAATGCCCTCCTTTTTCCCTTTATCGAGTCCGCGCCCCTCCCCAGGATCGCACTGCCCAGGGATGTCCACATGAGCCAGCTGGCCAGGATCACCGCTGTGGAGAGCTCGTTGCCGTAGAAGACGACCAGGAGCTCGCGCATGAAGACCACCTGCCCCACGACGGCGGCATAACCGATGAGAAAGAAGGAGAAGGAGAGATGTCTCGTCATGGGTGCTATCTTAGGTGGGGTCGCAGGCAGGGGCAAGTCGGGGCGTGTTGACACGGGCCGATAAGGTGTCGTAGCATCCAGATGACCAATGGAGGCAAGGCCCAACAGCCTAGGTCCTTCCGCCCAGAGTCGCCAAAGGCACGTACACTGAGCCGCTGTCCTCTCCATGCTGGCGCCACCTTGCTCCCCGCTTCGAAATGAAGGCCCACGAGGTGGAAGGGCCGCTAGGCCCTGCGTTGAAGGCTCAGGCCCCCTTCTGCTGATGGCCCTCCAGGAGGATCGAAACGAATGATCGGCCGCCGCGAATTCATCAAGGGCTCTTTGATTCTGGGAGGCTCGCTCTGGCTCGGGGGGGCCCCTGCCCGCGCGGAAAGAGAGAAGACCCCTTGGGAGCCTGCCTATGCGAAGCTCGAGAAACAGGGCGATCTTGCAACAAGGGTCGAGCAGGCCTACTCCATCTTCGAGCGCTGTGAGCTCTGCCCGAGGCGATGCGGGGTGAACCGGAAGAAGGGCCAGAGGGGGTTCTGCCGCGCCCCGGCCAAGGCCACGGTGTTCAGCGCCCACCCGCACTTCGGTGAAGAGCTCCCCATCACGGGCAAGAACGGCTCAGGGACGATCTTCTTCTCCCACTGCAACCTCAGGTGCGTTTTCTGCCAGAACTGGCCCATCGCCCACGAGGGCAAGGGGAGGGAGATAGGAGACGAGGAGCTAGCCGATATCATGCTTCAGCTCCAGGCCATGGGGTGCCACAACATCAACCTGGTCACCCCTACCCACGTGATGCCCAATATCCTCAGCGCCACGCGCATCGCCTTGCGAAAGGGGCTTCGCCTCCCTCTCTTCTACAACACCAGCGGATACGAGCGGCTCGAGATCCTCGAGATCCTTGATGGCATCGTGGACATGTACAAGCCGGACATGAAGTACGTGGACCCCGAGAAGGCCGCCAAGTACTCCTCCGGGGCGCGCGACTACCCGGAAGTGGCGAAGAAGGCGATCGTCGAGATGCATCGACAGGTAGGCGTGCTCAAGGTCGATGAGGGGGGCATAGGCCTTCGCGGCGTGGTGATCCGGCACCTGGTGATGCCGAATAGGGTGGCCGGGACCAGGGAGTTCGTGAAGTGGGTGGCGGAGAACCTCCCCAAGTCCACCTACGTGAACATCATGCCGCAGTACCGCGTGGAGTACAAGGCGTACGATTATCCTGAGATCGCCAGGGGTATCACGGTGGAGGAGTTCCTCGAGGCCATGGACTGGGCCGAGCAGTACGGGCTGACCAATCTGGACGCCAAGTCTTTGGCCGTCAGGGACCTGTTCCGCAAGCGATCTCGAGGGTAGAGCTGGTCAGAAGGGGCTCGGGGATTTCTCTTGGCTCAGAGCCCCGGCCAAGCCCTTCCGAGACACAACACCACGGTCTTTTCGCCTCTGGGTCGACCGCCCTAGCCTGGCGCGCCTGCCTGGCGCGTCTCCCGTGAGCGCGGCCCCTCACTCCCAGATCCCTGGCACCGGCGCCCCGCAGTGCCCGCACTTGCCTTTCCTCACTTGGACCTCACCCACCATGTACCCGGTCCTCTGGACGATCGTCTTCTTGCACCTGGCACAGAAGCTGTGCTGGGCCTCGTGGCCTGGGACGTTGCCTATGTAGACGTGCTGCAGGCCGCAGGAGAGGGCCGTTGCCCGGGCCGCCTCGAGGGTTGAAACCGGCGTAGGGGGCAGATTCCTGAGTTTGTACAAAGGATAGAAACGCGAGAAATGAATAGGGGTCTCCGGCCCGAGCTCCCTCTTGACCCAGAGGCACATCTCCCTGATCGACGAGATGTCATCGTTCTTGGTGGGCACTATGAGGTTCGTTACCTCAACATGGATCCCTTGCCCCTTCAGTATCCGCATGGTCTCCAGCACAGGGGCGATCTCACCTGCGCACACCTCGCGGTAATACTCCTCGGTGAAGCCCTTGAGGTCGATGTTGGCCGCATCCAATGTCTTGCAAAGCTCCCTAAGCGGGCCCGGACTTATGAAACCGTTGGAGTGGATCAAACTGAGGAGGCGCGCCTCCTTGGCCAGTGAGCCGATATCCATCATGTACTCGCAGAAGACCGTTGGCTCCACGAAGGTGTAGGACACGGAGCGGGCCCCCATCTGCTTGGCCCTCTCTACCACCCCGTGAGGTGGCACATCCAGGTTGTAGACCTCCTCGGGCGAGGCCTGGGATACCTCCCAGGTCTGGCAGAACTTGCACTCGAAGTTGCACCCCGCCGTGGCCAGGCACAGGGATCTGCTCCCGGGAAGGACGTGGTAAAAGGGATCCCTCTCCACCGGCTCCAGGTGCAAGACGCACGGGTTTCCGTAGACCAGCGTGAAGAGCTCGCCATCCCGGTTCTCCCTGACCCTGCAAGGCCCTCTCTTCCCCTTGGCCAGGAGGCAGCGCCTGGGACAAAGCTCGCATCGGACCGCCCCGCCCTCCATCCGGGAAGAAAACGCGGAACGCCTGGCCTGTATGAGGCCTTTTCTCGGCATCTGGGCCCTGGCCCCAGGAGCCGATCCCAGGAGGCCGGAGATGCCAAGGGCCCCGACCCCCTTTCCCAGGCACCGCAGGAACTGGCGCTTGGTCATGCAGAGGGGCACGTCTCCTCCTGGGACGCCTTTGCAATATCTCACTCGTCCCCCAGGACCTTTCTCACCCAGTCGTAGACGTATCGGGCTACGTTTTCCCACCCGGGCTCGATGAGGACCCAGTGGGCATGCCCGTCGAACTCCTTGTAGGTGGACATGGCCTTGTATCTCGCGGCCACCTGCCTTACCACGGAGGCCGGCGTGATCCGGTCATGCCTCCCCGCCACCACCAGGACCGGGCATGTCACCTTTTTGGGATCGACCTCGGATGCCCTGCCCCTGTCCAGCAACCAGAGCCCGATCTGGAAGGCGGCCCTGCCTGACTCGTAGACCATCTTCCTGTAGGCGTCCTCCTGCTGCGCGCGGGGCATGAGGTGCATGGTGGAATAGACCGCCTTCTCGAAGGAGAAGCGAAATGGCCTCTTCCAGAAGCCCCACCTCATCATGACCTCCAAGAAACTCCGGATCACCGATGGCTTCAGGGCCATCACCCCCCTGGGGGATGCGGGGGTGAGGAGCACGGCCGCCCTCGCCAGCCCCCGGGATGCCCGGATCTGGGCCAGGAGCCCCCCCATGGAGTGGCCCATGAGGATGGGGGGACCGGCCATCTCCCTCAGCTCCTTCTCCAGGTCGGACGCATAGTCCAGGAGGCCCACGGTCCCGAGCCTGGGATCCGGTGAGTCTCGAGGATCCATGTCGTGAAACCGCAGGACAGGGGTCACGCACCTGTAGCCTTTCCCCTCGAAGAACCCCTTGTAGTTCTCCCAACACCACGGCCCCACCATCATCCCGTGGATCATCACGATGGTCCTTTCCATGACGACCTCCTTGCGCTGTGTGATATGGACAGTGGAAGATAGGAAGTGACAGCACCCGGACCTGCAAACTTGCGCCATCCACGATGGTAGATGTCATCTCGTGTCGGTGTCAAGGAGGCATTCGGTCCCCCCTGTGGAGGGCCTTCTCCAAGGACTTGAATCCTCCCCCCCGATTCGATTACCTTCGTCAAGGGCGAAGTTGCACGTATTGCCTCCCGCGGCATGGCCGTGCCACTGGATCCTCACCCTGGAGTGGAAAGGCCCTCATGAACAGAGATCAGGTACTGGAGACGATCTTCGACCCATCTGCGGTGGCCATCGTGGGCGCCACCGAGAATCCCTCCAAGATGGGCAACTGGTGCGTCAAAAGCCTCATCGACATTGGATTCCCGGGGCGGGTCTACCCCATCAACCCCAACAGCGCACGCATCATGGGAATCAAGGCGTATGGTTCCCTGAAGGACGTCCCTGAGAGGATAGACCTGGCCATCATCGTGGTCCCCTCGCACCTCGTCCCATCGGCCTTGATGGAGTGTGCCGAAAAGGGCGCAAGAGGGGCCGTGATCATCACATCCGGCTTCAGGGAGGTGGAGGACCCCAGGGGTCCGGCACTGCAACGGGAACTCTCCGACATCGCCCGTAAGAAGGGGATCCGTGTCATCGGTCCCAACACCTTCGGGATGGTCCATACCCACGCCCGTCTCAACGCCTCCTTCACCCCTCCCCTCTGTCTCCTGAGGAGAGGCGGCATCTCCCTCGTGGGACAGAGCGGCGGTGTGTCCCACCTCTCCATGTTCGCCGCCATCCAGGACGGGGTGGGGATGAACAAGGTGATCGGCCTGGGCAACAGGTGCGACCTGGACTTCGCTGAACTCGTTGATTATTTGGGCGCGGACCCTGGAACACGAGCCATCGCCCTCTATGTAGAAGGTCTTGAGGAGGCGGGGCCCCTCTTGAGGAAGGCCAGGGAGGTGGCAGCGAGGAAGCCCATCGTGGTCATGAAGGGGGGCAAGAGCGAGGCGATACAGAGGGCCTCGATGGCGCACACGGGGGCCATGGCCGGGAGTTACGAGATATACCGGGCCGCCTTCGGGCAGGCCGGGATGGTGGTGGTGGAGGACCCGCTGGAGCTCCTGGATGTGGCCAAGGGCCTCGCCCTTCTTGGGCCGCCCAGGGGAACCAGGGTGGCGGTGATGTCCATCCAGGCGGGCCCGGCCATCCTCATCACGGATATGTGCCTCGAGCAAGGCCTGGCCCTGGCCTCTTTCACGAGGAGAACCCTGACCAAGCTCCAGGCCCTCTCCAGGAACATGACCATCACGACAAACCCGGTGGACCTGGGCTTCGCCATCACCCCCCCTCTCTTCCAGGAGGCCCTGGAGGCCGTGCTCCTGGATCCCCAGGTGGACGCCCTTCTCGTCAATGCCATCGATCCCTCGGACGTCTTCAGGGATTACCTCTCGGATGATCTCCTCGACTTGGCCCGGGGGCAGGGCAAACCCATGGTTGTCAGCTACATCCCCGCCAGGATGGAAGAGGCGAGGCCGGTCCAGGAGGCCGTGGAGGGAGACGCTGTGGTCTTCTATCCCCAGCCCGACAGGGCCGTGCGCGCCCTGGCAGGGATGGTGCGCTACGGCCGGATACGAAGCGAGCTCAATGCGCAAGCCGAGCCGATCTTCTGATGGCGCGGCGGCCCTTCGAGAACCGGCCGACCTTTTCTTGTCCCTGGTCGGCCGGACAAGACCCCTGGTCCCCTCCCGGCCTCCCGGCTTCCCTGCGAGTCAGCTCAGAGTCATCACCTCGGTCAGCATCTGAGAAAATTGACACCTAATATATTTTGTGTTACAAATTCAATTACATTGCACATGTCTTAGTCTGACATGCCATGCAATTCCCTGTGTCGCACCCTTTGGGTCCTCGTAGGCCTCCGAGGGAGGCGCCGCGCATCTCCGCGACCGGTCCAGGCTGTCCTCGGCCTGGGTTCTTCACAGCGGCCAATCTTTCGTCTCCCGTTCTCATCCCTTCCTCTCGGAAGAGCCCAAGGGAACTTTCAAAGGCCTATTACACTTTGTGTCTCGATTCTGATTCTTCGCCTTTTCTCTTTTACTCCATGATATCGGGCCTTAGGTCACGTGGGGGGCGCCACTTCTCTGTACTTCGAGTCTTCTGCACTCCATTTTCCCAGAGGATTCCGCCTGCGGGGAACCTGTCTGGGTGCTACGCCCAGGCCGGTTTTTCCCCCCTTCCTCGGTGGGCCTCGGCTTCACTT
>CAZOXN010000177.1:0-5899 GCA_964583655.1 uncultured Desulfarculaceae bacterium
GTGACTTATGACCAAGACCTCTCTGTCCGGATTCGCCTTCTGGATGAATTCCCTCGCCTCCTCGGTAAAGGTGGCGATGCCGCAGCGGCGCGGCGGATAGGAGCTGATCATCACGATCGGGCTGGCCAAGTCGATCTCCTCGTCTCTGGATCCGCGGGTCAGGAGGTCATCTCGTCCGCCATGTCGGCTGCAGGCTCGGCCTCCGACTCCATCAGGGAGTGCATGTTCAGGAGGGAGAGGAGCCAGGAGAGCGTTGATTCGGCCCCTTGGTTCAGGTTTGGCCCGTCAGCCGTGAGGCCATCGCAGCATCCCCCGGTCCTATAGTCGTAGAGGGGGGCATTGAGGTCGTTGCGCCCCAGGAACCATTCGAA
Source organism: uncultured Desulfarculaceae bacterium (assembly GCA_964583655.1). Taxonomy (GTDB): domain Bacteria; phylum Desulfobacterota; class Desulfocorpusculales; order Desulfocorpusculum; family Desulfocorpusculum; genus CAZOXN01. The sequence goes on from CAZOXN010000177.1 coordinate 372, forward strand.
ACAACGCCGGGCTTCCTTAGCCCAACGTTCTTCACGCGTGACCGCATATGCATCCATACACGCTTCTATCATCGTCTGTGCCTCTATGGGTTGCTGATCGAACCTAGCTCGGTCTCCCCCCTTCTGGTACCATCCGTGATTGCCTATGGGCACGAAATGTCCTTTGGGGTCCGTCTGGATCCTGACGAGCCAATCCAGCGCACGGAGCCCGTCGTTCATCATATCGCTGCGCTGGGAGGAATTGCCTGAGAGGATCAGCGCCTGGGCGATCCTAGCATTGGCATAGGTGACCGACTCTTCGAACCAGGGCCATCCATCCCGAGCGTTGGCCTGGAAGAGCCCGAACAGGCTCGATGCGAGTCGGTCGCGGAACCTCCTCACCTCTGTATCGCCTGGGAACCTTCTCAAGTACGCATGGATGCCTACCAACGTGAAGGCCCAGGCCCTGGGAGATGTGAACCCTGTGGATGCCGGGAGGGCCCGCTTGAAAAGGTTCAGAGCGGCGCCGAGCCATCCCTGGGATCTGGATTGCGCCACGGCGAATCCCAGGGCCCACAAGGACCTGCCATGGCTGTCCTCCGAGCCTTCCGCCTCCAACCAATTGCGATCGTATGACATGAAGTTGCGGAACCGGCCGTTGGCCTCGTTGAAGGCATACTGGAGGAAACCGAGGTAACGGCAAGCAAGATCCAGCAACCACTTTTCGTCGTTGACAAACTCGTTGGCCCTTACCGCCACCAGCAGCGCCCTGGCGTTGTCGTCGGTGCAGTAGCCATGGGCACGATCAGGGACTATGAACTTCGCATGTTGAAGGAGTCCTACGTCGTCCGTGAGCCTGGCCAGGTGCTCGAGGTTGAGTTGGGGTATTTCCGGGGGGGATGTGTGGAGAGTCCTCACCTGGAAGATGACCCTCGGTCGCGTCTCCCTCTCGTACTTGACCTCTGAGAAGAGCTCCAAATAACGATGGGCCACCTCCTTCCATATCATCTTGCGGGAGAATGTGTAGGCCCTCTTGCGCGTGGCGTGCCGTTCCACTTCGTTGTCCAGGAGATCGATCACCGCAGCGGCCAAGGCCCTAGAGTCGCGAAACGGCACTATCCTGCCCCTTCCTTTGCTCAGTAGCTCCTCCGCGTACCAGTAAGGGGTCGACACAGTTGCCTTTCCCGCGGCCATTGCGTAAGCCAGGGTCCCGGATACGATCTGCTCCTTCTCCAGATAGGGGGTCACGTAGACGTCCGCGGCCCCGAGGAATTCGCAAAGCTCCTGGAGGCTGACGAACCTGTTGTGGAATATGAGATGCTCCTCCACACCGAGCTCCCTGGCCCGCCGCTGCAAAGAGAGCCTGTAGGACTCACCTTGATCCCTTTTTATGTGCGGGTGCGTGGCCCCGAGCACTATGTAGACGGCCTCCGGGTGGCTGCGCACCACCTCGGCCATGGCCTCGATCATGTACTCGATGCCTTTGCCCGGAGAGAGGAGTCCGAAGGTGAGGATGACCTTCTTGCCCTCCACCCCGAACTGGTCCTTGTAGAAGTTGGGGTCTATGAAGGGCGTGTCCGGGACGCCATGATGGATGACCTCTATCTTATCCCCGGGCGCACCATAGACGCGCCGCAATATCTCCTCCCCTTTATGGCTCATTACCACCAGTCGCGTTGAGATGGCGATCAGCTCTTCCGTGACGGCCTTCTGGCCAGGGCTCGGCGAGTTCAGGACCGTATGCAATGTCGTGACCACCGGGGTGCGCAGGTCCTTGATGGTCTCGAGGATATAGGCCCCGTTGGGACCCCCGAAGATCCCGAATTCGTGCTGCAGGGATATGACATCCACCACGTGCATGTTGAGGAAATCCGCTGCCAGGCGGTAATCCGACAGGTTCTTTTGATCCAGTTCGAAACGCACTTGGGATGGGTAACGATAACCTTCAGATATGTCGTTCATGACCATGGCCCAGCACTCGGAGCCCTGGGCCGCGGAAGCAATGGCCCCCAGGAGGTCAGCGGTGAAGGTGGCGATCCCGCACTGACGGGGGACATAGTTGCCTATGAAGGCGATGGTCCTGGGACAAGGTCGGTCCAAGTAAGTGCTGTCCATGGCTCTCCTCCTCCTCAGCTAACAGGAACGCACTACCTACACCGGGCGTCAGGACGCTGTTGCCGCCATGGTCGGACGTGTCGGACTGCGCGCTAGGCCTCCCAAAGGCTGTGCAAATCCGATATCGGACGCGCCCTACGCCTTGTCTATCCCTTGACCCCCACAGCACGGGTTACAGTGTGGCCTCGTTGCGTAGGCCGCTGTCGCAGATGAACGGAGCTTTGAGCGATTTTGTGAGATTCAATCTAAGCCCGAATCGGCCTTTGTCAAGACGTCTCTCGGGCGGCTGGAAGCCATTCATCGGGGGCCTTCAGCCCGCCTCGTCTCTGGACATCGTGCGAATGCCTGTCTCTCAGGGATTGCCTTCGTCAGGCCATTGCCGCCTAGGGCGTGCAAGAGGAGGCGATGCTGAACCCCCGTTGACTGGGCGATGGGCCGTGTAAGTCCGGAGAGGTTGCTCGCGACAAACCGAAGGCCATCGACGAGCAGCCTGCACGCTGGCGCAAGAAGGTCCTGCCATGCTTGAAGGGGCTCAGGGCTGGTACAAGGGATCTCGTCTGCTTCGCTCGCGCAAGAGAGTCGCGGCTGAGGTCATGAGCCTGTGGATCCCCAGCCTCCTCGGATCCACATCCATGGGCAGGCCCAGGTAACGGGGACGTGGGACTCCGTTGGTGAATGAACCAATTTCGGACGGGATTGCGTGCCGGACTCACGATTGCCCGGGGCTTGAACCACGGTGGAAGTGGTGATCCCCAGAAATAGCGCGACTTGAGACGCGGGGTAATCCATCGTGTGCGTCGAGCCTGGTTTTTCTCGGAACGACCCTGACGCTAGCCCTAGGTTTCCAAACCCCTCAAGTCTATTCAGAAAGGACTCCACCCGATACGTCCCCAGATAAAAGGCTGACACCCCAGGGTCCCCCTCCAGGAAGATGAAATCTCCCTTCCTGACGTCTCGTGGGAGAGAGAGTGCGAGGAGCTCGTCCTTGAGGCCCGGGAGGCCCGTGAAGAAGTCGTCCTCTTCCAGATGCCACTGGATCTCCATGGCCGTCTCGAAGCGAAAGCCGTAGCGTGAAGTGATGTAGTATTATCTCACAGGGCCATCCAAGAGTCGATGGATGCCCCCTTGTCCATGTGCGGTCAGGGTCGCTGGCTGGGCCCTGGCCTTGGGGGCAGAGATTCGGCACCCATCGTCCGTATCCGCGAGAAACTGGAGGTCACGCCAGGCTGCATCTGCGCTGAGGCCGTGCAGGGGCCTCGACAACTGACACCGATTGAAGGTTGAATTGGCGCGTCTCAATTTGTAGAATGGAAGTGCACATTGCGAGACGGACCGGTAATAGGGGCGGGCCTGGGCCTGCCCCTATTACCTCTTTGCGGATCAGAAGCTTCGAATCTGTGGGGAAAGATCAGATGGCTGCGCGCATAGGGGTCTATGTGTGTCATTGCGGGACCAATATAGCAGGCAAGATCGAGGTGGAGGGACTTGCGCGTTACGCCCAAGGGCTCCCAGGCGTGGCGGTCTCCCGCGACTACCGCTTCATGTGCTCCGAGCCAGGACAGGAACAGATCCGCAAGGACATCCAGGACTACGGTCTCAACCGGGTGGTGGTGGCGGCCTGCTCTCCTAGGATGCACGAGGGGACCTTCAGAAAGACGTGCCAGGCCGCGGGTATCAATCCGTATTTCCTCCAAATCGCCAACATCAGGGAACACTGCTCCTGGGTCACGGAGGATCCAGGTGCGGCCCTAGAGAAGGCAAAGGACCTGGTCAGGGCCGCTGTAGCGCGGGTTTCCCTGCACCAGCCACTCCCCACTCAGGAGGTCCCTGTCCTGCCAGAAGTCTTGGTGGTGGGCGGTGGGATAGCGGGCATCCAGGCGGCCCTGGATATCGCAGATGCCGGGTACAGGGTGCACCTGGTGGAGCGCCTCCAGTCCATCGGCGGACACATGGCCCAGTTGGACAAGACCTTCCCCACCCTGGACTGCTCAGCCTGCATCCTCACACCAAAGATGGTCTCGGTGGGGACCCACCCCATGATCCGTCTCCACGCCTACAGCGAGATCCAGGAGATCTCGGGGTACGTGGGCAGCTTCAAGGTCAAGATCCTCCACAAGGCCTCGTACGTGGACCATGAGCGATGCACGGGCTGCGGCGTGTGCCAGGAGAGGTGTCCAAAGCGGGTTCCCTCGGAGTACAACCAGGGGCTCGGCCAGCGCAAGGCCATCTACACCTTGTTTCCCCAGGCGGTCCCCAACAAGCCCGTCATAGACCGCGACAGCTGCATCTATTTCCAAAAGGGCAAATGCAGGGCCTGCGAGAAGTTCTGCGAGATGAAGGCCATAGATTTCACCCAGGAGGACCGCATGGAGGAGGTGGAGGTGGGCTCCATCGTCGTGGCCACGGGCTACGACCTCATGGATCCGGGGGTGATAACAGCCTACGGGTACGGACGCTATCCGGATGTCATCACCAGCCTGGAGTTCGAGCGGCTGGTCTCCGCGGCCGGGCCTACTGGAGGGCACATCCAGTTGAAGGACGGGCGGGAGCCCAGGGACGTGGCCATTCTCCATTGTGTGGGGAGCCGGGACAAGAACTACCACGAGTACTGCTCCAGGGTGTGCTGCATGTACTCGCTCAAGTTCGCCCACCTCATCCGGGAGAAGACAAGGGCCAACGTATACCTCTTTTACATAGACATGCGCTGTTTCGGAAAGGGCTACGAGGAGTTCTATGACAGGGTCCAGCAGGAGGGGGCGATCTTCATACGGGGCAAGGCGGCCATGGTCACCGATGAGGCGGAGGACCCCAGCGAGGAGGGACGACTGACAGTCGTCGCCGAGGACACATTGAGCGCAGAGGTCCTGCGCGTCCCGGTGGACATGGTGATACTGGCTGCCGCCATGGAGCCGAGATCCGACGCGGAGAAGGTCTCCCGGACCTTTCTCCTGGGCCGCAGCCGGGACGGTTTCTTCCTGGAGCAGCACCCCAAACTCGCCCCTGTGTCCACGGCCGCGGCCGGGATCTTCCTGGCCGGGACCTGCCAGGGCCCCAAGGACATCCCGGACACTGTGGCCCACGCCTCCGCGGCCGCCTCCAAGGCCATCGCCCTGGCAACCCGGGGCAGGGTGGAGGTGGAGTCCATGATCTCGGAGATCGACCCAGAGGTCTGCGCTGGGTGTCAGACCTGTGTCGGCCTCTGTCCGGCCAAGGCCATCACGTATGTGGTACCGAGAGGGATCTCCAGGGTCAACGAGGCACTCTGTCTGGGGTGCGGGGCCTGCGCCGCAGCCTGCCCGAGCGGGGCAGCGCGACTGAAGCACTTCACGCCCGATCAGGTCCTGGCGGAGATCGAGGCGCTGATGGAGGCCTGAACCCATGGAGACGCAAAGCCCCACGGAACAGCACGGCGACCTCACCGGGGACCAGGGAGG
>CAZOXN010000178.1:0-5876 GCA_964583655.1 uncultured Desulfarculaceae bacterium
GGGGAGACATTGGCCCTCGCAAGGCGCTATCCCTTGATCAAGCCATGTGCTGGGCTCCACCCGGCGACCCTCGACTTGGAGGAGGCGGAGGAGATGATGGACTTCATTCGAAGTCACCGGGAGGACTTGGTGGCCGTGGGGGAGGTGGGGCTGGACTACTGGGTGGCAAAGGAAGAGACTGAGCGCGACCTCCAGAGGAGGATCCTGACCCGTCAGATCTCGCTGGCCATGGAGCTCGGCCTGCCCGTCAATGTCCATTCGCGATCGGCCGGGAGGCACACCATCGGTCTTCTGAGGGAGAACGGCGTGAAAGATGTACTCATGCATGCCTTCGATGGCAAGGGCTCCTCTGCCAAGGAGGGCCTGGAAGCGGGCTATTACTTCTCCATTCCCCCTTCCATCGTGCGCTCCCCGCAAAAACAGAAACTGGTGCGTTACCTCCCCCTGGATCGCCTGATGCTCGAGTCCGATTCCCCTGTCCTCGGCCCCACGAGCAACGAGCGCAACGAACCGAGCAATGTCCGCTTGGCGTGCCAATGGGTGGCGGCCATAAAAGGGGTGCCGGTGGAAGAGGTGGCCCGCGTCACCACGGAGAACGCAAGGAGGCTCTTCCCCAAGGCCTTTGGCTGAGGTGGGATTCCCAGGTGGCCTCTGGCCTGGGAGTGGCCTGTCCGTGGGAGTTGGACTCTGGTCGGTTGGGAGGAGACGAACCACCGGCAACCGATCACCACCAGAGGGGCGAGCGCAGGATACCATGGACCTTGCTGGACACATCAACAGCTGCAAACCATGCCACGAGCAGGGGTTTGCCTTGTGGTTTTTTTCGGATTATGCTAAAAGATACACGCGACCGGAGGGTGGGGGCATAAATGGCCTTCACCCTTTTTTCCATGTAGGCAATGGAAAGGAGGCTTGTGCGCATGGGCATGACGAATTATCTCTTCACCTCAGAATCAGTGACAGAGGGGCATCCCGACAAGGTGGCGGATCAGATCTCGGATGCCATCCTCGATGCCATCATAGAGCAAGACCCGCACTGCCGGGTGGCCTGTGAGACCCTTGTGACCACAGGCATGGCCATCATCGCTGGCGAGATCACCACCAGTTGCTATGTGGAGATGCCGCATATAGTCAGGCAGACCATAAAGGAGATCGGCTACAGCAACTCCTCCATGGGGTTCGACTGGGAGACCTGCGCGGTCCTGACGAGCATCGACCAGCAGTCCCCAGACATAGCCATGGGGGTCAATGGGAAGGAGGAGCAGGGCGCCGGGGATCAGGGACTGATGTTCGGCTATGCGTGCACCGAGACAGAGGAGCTCATGCCCATGCCGATAGTCTTCGCGCACAGGATCACCAGGCGCTTGGCCGAGGTGCGAAAGAACGGGATTCTGGACTTTCTCCGTCCCGATGGAAAGTCCCAGGTCACCATCCAGTACGTGGAAGATCGCCCGGTCCGGATCGATTCGGTTGTGGTGGCTGCTCAGCACAGCCCCGATGTGGAGGTGGGGACATTGAGGGAGGCCATCGTGGAGGAGGTGATAAAGAAGGTCCTCCCTGCGGAGATGCTTGATGCCAAGACCCAGTTCTACGTCAACACCACCGGCCGCTTCGTTGTGGGCGGGCCCATGGGGGACTGCGGCCTGACTGGCCGCAAGATCATCGTGGACACTTACGGCGGTGTGGGAAGCCATGGTGGGGGTTGTTTCTCTGGGAAGGACCCATCCAAGATGGATCGGAGCGCCTCGTACATGGCCCGGTACGTGGCCAAGAACATAGTGGCTGCTGGACTGGCCGATAAGTGCGAGGTGCAGGTGGCCTACACCATAGGCCGGGCGGCCCCGGTCTCCATAATGATCCATACATACGGGACGGGCAGGATCCCCCCAGATCGCATCGCCCAACTCGTGACCGAACATTTCAGCTTCAAGCCCGCGGACATCATCCGGAACTTGGCCCTGCTCAGGCCCATTTACAAGAAGACCGCCTGTTACGGGCACTTCGGCAGAAACGATCCGGACTTCACCTGGGAGCGGGTGGACAAGGCTGAGGAGCTGAGGCGGGCCGCGGGCCTTTGAGATGGTCGGCGCCGCCGGATTCAGGGCCTCCCTACGGAGGAGCGGATGAGAGCAGCTTCGGATATCAAGGACAGAAGACTAGCGGCCAAGGGCAGGGCCCGCATCGAATGGGCTGAGAAGGAGATGCCTGTCCTCCTGAACATCCGCCAGCGTTTTTCCAAGGAGCGCCCCCTGCGTGGGATCCGCCTGGGGGCCTGTCTCCATGTCACTACCGAGACAGCGGTCTTGGTGCGCACGCTCAAGGCCGGAGGGGCCCAGGTGGCCCTGTGCGCCTCCAATCCTTTGAGCACCCAAGACGACGTGGCAGCCTCGTTGGTCCAGGACGAGGGGGTCTCGGTATTCGCCATCAAAGGGGAGGACTCCAGGAGATACTATGACCACATCCGCGCAGTCCTGGATGCGGCACCCGTCATAAGCCTGGACGATGGCGCGGACTTGGTGTCCACCATCCACCAGGAGAGGAGGGACCTCCTGGGGGGATTCCTTGGCGGCACCGAGGAGACCACCACTGGGGTCATAAGGCTTCGCAGCATGGCCAAAGAAGGGATACTCGCGTATCCCATCATCGCCGTGAACGATGCCAAGACCAAGCACCTCTTCGACAACCGGTATGGCACTGGCCAGAGCACCATCGACGGGATCTTGAGGGCGACCAATAGGCTCCTCGCCGGGGGCGTATTCGTGGTGTGCGGGTACGGGTGGTGCGGCAGAGGGGTGGCCATGAGGGCCAAGGGCATGGGCGCCGAGGTGATCGTCACCGAGGTGGACCCCATAAGGGCCCTGGAGGCGACCATGGACGGATTCCGGGTGATGCCCATGGGGAAGGCAGCCCTGCTAGGGGATTTCTTCTGCACCCTCACCGGGGACATCCGCGTCATACGCAAGGAGCACTTCCTGAAGATGAAGGATGGGGCAATTGTTGCCAACTCTGGGCACTTCAATGTCGAGCTGGACTTGGAGGGGCTCGCGGAGGTCACTCAGCAACAGCGGGAGATCCGGCCATTCGTCAGGGAGCACCAGCTCAATAACGGAAGGAGGATCTACGTACTGGCCGAGGGGAGATTGGTGAACCTAGCCGCTGCCGAGGGTCACCCGTCCAGTGTGATGGACATGAGCTTTGCCAACCAGGCGATGAGCGTGGAGTACCTGGTCAGCAAGAAGGGGACATTGAAGCCACAGGTTTACCCTGTCCCGGAGGAGATCGACAGCACCATCGCCCGACTCAAGCTGGCGGCCATGGGGATCCAGATAGACCGCCTGACCGCAGAGCAGAGGCGTTATCTAAAATCATGGACGCAGGGTACGTGAACCGGGAAGACGTCGCTCCTTTTACGGAGCCAACCAAAGGAGGTCGCTTGCCTCATCCAAGATGACCATTGAGTAGTCAGATGTCCCTTCCCCGGTCCCGTGGGCGACGCCTCCTGCCTGAAGGCTCCCCACCGAGATCCTCAAGTGGCCGTCTTGGTCCGCCATCTGGAGGGTCGGCCCACCGTCAACATAGACCCCAAGGCCTGCCCTGGGCCTCCCCTTTCCATCGTAGAAATTCAGGGTCACGTCATCGTCCTCGTTGAAACCGAGATGGGCCCTGATGGTTCGCTGCCTGTCCTTGAGCATGAGACCCGGGTCACCGTCTCCCGTGAGCTCCAGGCCCAAACGACTCCTGGAGTCCCTGTCGTTCAGGCTCAGGGCAGGCTCGTCTGCCTCGCCGAGCCCAAGGGAGGCCCTGCGCGCTGCATCCCCACCCAACAGGACGATCTGGGGCCTCCCGGTGAGCCATGTCCCCAACAACACCCTGAACTCGCCCCCCTGGTCGTGGAGTGACAAGAAGGATTCCCCCACCGGGTCGACCCCTGCCATCACTCGGATCTCACCTTGGCGGTCGTAGAGCATCAGTTTGGAGCCCGCTTCATCCACGGCCAGACGAGCCATGGTCCTCCCGCCCGAGTCTACAAGGCGGAACTCCCGGGCCGCAACGACCCTGTCACGTGGAGAGTTCCTCTGAGCGAAGGCAGGCTGGCCGTCCAAGAGCCGACTGGAGACCATCCCTCCGATTATTCCTGCCATTGCCGAAACGAGCAGCATTGCACGAAACCGTTTCATCCCCATGGCGACTCCTTCTCCCCTTACGATCCTGCGGATCGTTCTCTCCGCATTCCTTTCTTGCCCTCCTTGCCGCGCGGTGAGGCAGCAGATGGCAAGAACCCTTCGAACTTCTTCAGGAGCTCCTCCAGCTTGGCCTCATAGTAAGCTACGTTGACATCAGGATGGTCAGGGTCGTAGTCGTAGGCGAGCCTGCAGTTCTCGTAAACCCTGACCTTCTTTCCGGAACCGGTCACGTAGTACGAGACTTGGTCCCCGGCCCTATAATCCCGTCCCGAAGACAGGGCGAGCTCATATGGGGCGGCAGGGTTTCGTTTCTTGGCCCTGACCTTCTCCTTGTACCCGTCCGGGGACTCGGTAAGGGTCTCGGTCTTGGCGAGCCAAGAGATATCCATCTGGTGACTGTGGAGCCTATCCCGGTACTCCCCGACGAGATCGTGGATCTGGTCATGCCTCCCCTCCAGGAGGAGCCTGATCATGGCCGAGAGGAACTCTCGGAGAAACCTCTCCATCCCCCTGGAGCGCAAGGCGCTACCCTTGATGGTCACCTCTCCCGAACGGCTCAGGAGGGCATAGTTCTTCCTCTTGTACGAGAACATGGCCTTGTACCACCCGTCCATCTCCACCTCGATCCCCTCCGGCAAGGTCTCGGAGAGTCTCGCCACCAAGGCCCTAGCCTCATCCTCTGTGCGAATCCCCTGAGGAGGGGTGAAGTAGATCCCGTCCGTGTCGATCTCGATGGGGGTCGCCCCTTCCCTGCGCAGCCAGTCGATCATTTGACGGATGATCTCTCTCCCCCTCCTGGTTACTTGGGCTGCCACCTGGGGATCAGAGAAATGGTGCAGTTCGGTCCCTAGGTAACCGTAGAAGGAATTGATCAATACCTTGAAGGTCTGCTGCAGGGCCTCGTAGTAGTCCCGCTCGTGATGCTCATGGGCCTGGTGGGCCATTCGTTTTGCCTCGACCCTGAACTGCCTCAGGTCGCGCAAGAGCGGCAAGAAGACGTCCAGGCTGTCTCCCTCGGGCCTCATTCCATAGGAGAGCATGATGGAGGGGTAGAGGGAGGTGACGTCACAATGGACCACACCCGACACCACGCCCTGGACGAACATCTCGGTGTATCCCCCTTCCAGGTCCCCCTTTCCCTTGGGTTTGGGGACTGAGGCCCTCATCCTCAGGTACTCCCGCAGGAAGAGGGCGTTGATCTTGGTGGCGTTCCCCCTGACGAAGATATTCTGGTACGTGAAAGGGAACATGCTGGTCTGGAGAAAAAAGGGATAACCGAGAAGCTCGGACAGGGCCAGCGTCTCCCTGACGTCATCCAGGTTGTAGCGTTTGAGGGCCTCGGGATCGTGCTCGTAGTACCAGGCGATCTTCTCCCGATCTATGTAAGTCCTCTCCTCGTCGGCAAGGCCGAAATGGATGGCCGCGGATTTCAGGCCGTAGCTCTCCAGCTCCCGGGCACTGACATCGTAGTATTGCAGTAGGAACATGGTGTCAACGACGTGCCTGCCGAACAACTCCAGGCGCGTGTAATCGATGATCCGTTCGGCCACAGTGAATCGAGAGCGCCTGATGCGAGGCTGGCTCCCGTCCCTCCCCCATGGCAGGGAGACGCCGTGCATCCTCGCCCTGGCAACGATGTACTCGAGGTCGAAGTTGAACACGTTGTGTCCCTCCAGGACATCAGGGTCGATG
>CAZOXN010000179.1:0-5876 GCA_964583655.1 uncultured Desulfarculaceae bacterium
GCCCAAGACCACCCCTTTCTTGTGCGCCTCCATGCGCCTTAGGACCGGTATCCTCTCCAAGCTCACCAGGTGGGAAGGCCTGATGAGGCCCTTCTTCATGTTCACGAGGAGGTCCGTTCCACCGGCCAGGATCTTCGCCTCTCCCCGCAGTTCATGGAGCAATCGGCAGGCAGACCGCACAGTGCCAGGTTCGTGATATTCGAATCTCGGAAGCAACATCTCCTGTCCCCCCTCTGCTCGGCGTGGAGACCCATGCCAGCATACTATTCTACCAGGCCGCCCATCCCTTTGGTAAGGGGCCACTGATGTGCAGGAGGCGTGGCTGCATCTCAGCTCGCTCCTCCCCTGCCCAGTGGGCCCTTCACCTCGACGATCCTGTAACCCTTCCCCTTGAGACCCGCCACCACTCCGTCCAGGTCATCCGTCTCCAGCCGCACGATGATCTTCTTCCCCTCCGATCCCTCTCTTGACAAGGTGAAGATGCTGTGCACCACGGCCCCTGCATCCTCCACATCCAGGGCCACCCTCCCCATGGCGCCCCTCTCCATCTCCACCCCCTCGAGGGTGATGCCCACCCAGTCCTCCCTTATGCCCAGGATCTGGGACATGGTCTCGAAGATCTCGCTGTACGAAACCGTGCCCACCAGCCGCCCCTTGTCCATGACAGGGAAGAAGCTCAGCCCCAGCTCCAATCCCTTCTTCATCGCCTGCTCCACAGGTGCATCCGCTTCCACTGTCTCGGGCATCCTGACCATGAGATCCTTGACCTTGAGCCGCTGGTTGAAATATGCGGACTCGTGAACGCACTGTCTCGCAGCCACGCTGGTGGCGGCCTCCAACAGGTCCCTTCGCAGCAGGATCCCCCGGAGGACATCGTTGTCCACCACAGGCAGATAGGCCAGCTTCTCCCTGGCCATCAACATCATGGCCTCTGAGATAAGGGCATCGCTGTGGATCGTGACAGGGTCTTTCTTCATCCAGTTCCTGGTTATCATGCCTTCTCCCCCGATATCATCTCGTCCATCATGGAGGCGGCTGTTCTGGCGAAGGATGGCCCGTTGATGTGTTCCTCCACCTCGCACACGGGTATGTCCGTTCGGAGCCCTTCTCGCAGCGCCTTTACGAAGGCCCTGCTCACCTGCGGGGCGTGAAGTGGGCCCCCTGGGCAGTCGGCCTCGGACCAGCCGCCCTTGGGTATGAGCACGCGCAGCGGAGTCGTGTGTCGGTTGAGCTTCTCCACGATCTCCCCTGCCAGGGAAAGGGACTCCTCCTCGCTCAACCTTATGGCGGAGCGGAAATCGTAGAAGAAGATCTTCCTGTCTCGGTACCGCTCAGGCACGCCCTCCCGTGTGAACTCCAGCACGGCACAGTCGAGTCCCCCTGGCACCACGAGACGCGGGACCCGCGCGTCATGGATGGGCTCCAGCCGCCCTGGCCCTATCCCGCCGCAGTACCCGCCCATCATGCGATCAGCCAGTTCGTGGAGGGCCAGGTCGAGTATCCCGTCGAAATGACCGGCCGCGGCCAGTTCCTCCATGGCCATCCCCCCTGTGCCGTTGGCGTGAAAGGGTATGACCTCGTAGCCCATCTCCTCAAGGCGCCCCTTGATCGCCTCGGCGGCCTCGGTCACAAAGCCGAACATCGTCAAGGCCACACGCCTCTTCCCTCCCTGCGGCACCCACGTGCGCTGGGCCATGCCGCACACAGCCCCTGCCGCCTGATCCAGGATCACCCCAGAGATGGAGTTCACTCCCAGGAGGTCTGCAACGCTGTGGATCATGGTGATATCGCGAGTCCCCACCGTCTCGGACATATCCCTGGATGCCACCGTGGAGACCATCACCTTGGGCACACCGAAAGGCAGGACCTTCATCACGGACGTGGCCAGGTAGGTCCCGCTGCCCCCCCCGGCTGAGATCAGCGCTGAGATCTTCCCCTCGGCGTAGAGCCTTACCACCGCGACCTTGGCCGCATCCAGGACCTCGGCAAGGGCCTGGTCGCGCTCCTTCCCCCTGCCCACCACCGCGCCTATGTCCAGGTCCGGGACGAAGGGGGCCGGCCCCTTGGTCCCCAAGTTTATGGTGTAGGCCTCGAGCCCCCTGGCCTCTATGGCGCACTTGAGGAAGAGGTGTTCCTCCCCTTTGGAATCGAATGTCCCCATCACCCCAATGGTTGGACCTTTCACGACACCTCCAGGTGAAGGGCCCGGCCGTCGACCCTTCCGGCCGCCTCCATCCTCCTTTGCTGGTCTCTCATTCGCGTTGCGCCCTGGGGGGATCAGCGGTCAGGAAGAGCTCTTGGCAGGCCCGGACGACGGCATCGGCGAAGGCCGGCTCATCGAGGTTCTCGTCCACCTCCCTGATCTGGACATGGGCACCCACGGAGGAGCGGAGTTCTTCCATGAACAAGGAATCTTCCTCGGGGTCGTATGTTGGCAGACCGGGCCTGTCCACGGACGACCATCCCCTCTTGGGAAAGAGGAATATTACCGGGGCTGACGAGATGTTCAGCTTGCCGGCAAAGGCCCTGGCGATGGTCCTGAGCTCCTCTGGTGCGGCCCTGAGCCATGTCCTATATCGATCCAGGTCGTACCTCCTGCGCTGGTGGTCCTCGGGCCTGTACCTGGACTTGGATGGGGTGAGGTGATTGACGCCACACGGAGCGATGACCTGAGGGAGCCCCATCCTTGCTGCATTCTCCAAGCGGTCAGGGCCTGCATCCCTCATACCACCGAAGATGTGTTCACCCACGCCTCCGGGGGCCAGCTCCACCACAGCGTCGAAGAGACCCTGAGCGATCATCTCCTCCATGGCCCTGTCGCATACCCCGGCCGCGGAGAACCCTGTCACCTGGGCCCCCCATTCCTCCAGGGATGCCCTGACACGGCTGGCGCATCTCTCGCACGGGCCCAGCATGGTCATGGCTATCCTCAGGGGGCCTCCCTTGGACAACCGCCTCGCGGTCCCTGTGATCTCTCCCAGGACCATGGCCGACATGGCCACGGCCGCCCTGTCCAGGACGTTCCTCAGGAGGTCGTTGAGGCCGGCGATCTCCACCACGGTGTGGAAGAGCGCTATGTCCCCGGTGCCGATATATCGCGTTGAGAGCCCGGGCAAGGCCGCGGTGGAAGAGATCATGAGCTTGGGAACACCAAACGGGAGCGCCCTCATTATCTCAGTGGCCATCAACGACCCCGTGGCCCCCCCCAGGCCGAGGACCCCTTGGACCCTGTCTTCTTCCACCATGGCCCTGGCCAGGCATCTCCCGCCAGAGATCATGGCCTCCGTGATCCGAGCCCGGTCCTCCGTGGCCAAGACCTCCTCCCATGCCATGCCCCCTGCCCTGGCCACCTCGGCGGACGAGAGGTCCGCTCCCTGAACCGGTCCGCCCCGCATGGAGAGATCCATCACTACGGGCCTGCACCCGCACTCCTTGATCCGTTGGGCCAGGTACGCGGTCTCCCTCCCTTTGGTGTCCATGGTGGAGATGAGAAGCACGCTCGGCATTCCCTTCCGAATCCTCTCTGCGCCCAGCCATCCGGCGCACCAACGCTGGTGGTGGGTTGATGGTCTCCGGTCTTTTCGACCCGCAACCCTCGTGTTCCTCGACTAGCCCTTGGCCAGCGCCTCCTCCAAGGCCTTGCGCAGGACCTTCTTGTCTATCTTGCCCGAGTCCCCCACGACAGGCAGCTCCTGGACTATCTCGAGCCTCTCGGGGATCTTGAACATGGCGAGCCTCTTCCCCTTGAGGAAGGCCACCATTTCATCGAACGTCATCCTCTCCCCTGCCTTGGGGATGACGAAGGCACAGGCCCGCTCCCCCATCTCCTTGTCCGGGTAACCCACCACGGCAGCGCTGGCCACCTTGGGGTGCTCGTTGAGGAGGCCCTCGACCTCCGCTGGATAGATGTTCTGCCCCCCGCGGATGATCATGTCCTTGGCCCTTCCCAGGATCCAAAGACACCCCTGATCGAACATCACTATGTCCCCGGTGGTGGTCCATCCCTCTTCGTCGAAGACCTGGGCGGTGGCGTCTGGATCCCTGTAATAGCCCGCTGGGGCATGAGGCCCGCGGAACCACAGTATGCCCGGTTCTCCCTCGGGGACCGGGTTGCCGTGCTCGTCCCTCAGTGAGACCTCGTTGCCCGGCAACATGCGCCCGACGGTCCTTCTCCTTAGCTCCTTTGGGTCATCCACCCTGCAGCCGGAGACAGAGCCCACGTCCTGGGTCCCGAGGTCGCTCGTGATCACAGCCTGGAGTCTCTCCTCTGCCTCCTCCACCACCTGGGGTGGGAGGTATCCACCGGCCGAGCGGATGAACCGCAGGGAGCTCAGATCGTACCTCGATGTGTCCAGCTCCAGGATCCGGACGAGGTGGGTGGGGACCACTCCTATGGCCGTGGCCCTCTCCCTCTCTATGATGGCCAGGGCCTCCTCCGGGGAGAACTCCTCAAACATGACGGTCTTGGCGCCCACCAGGGGGGCCGCGAAATACGTCAGGGTCCCGGCGGCCCCACCGGCGTGAGGGGCGATGGCCACTGTCACGTCGTCCCTGGTCAACCCCCATATGTCCACCCTACCCTTGGAGGTGCACACCCTGGGGGCTATGGGCCATTCCACCAGCTTGGGGAGCCCGGTGGTGCCTGTGGTGCTCGTGAGGAGCCCCACGTCCCACATGGCATCGAATCTCCTCCCCATGAGGAGCCCATGGTCTATTTCCCTGGAGAGCGACTCCTCGGCCATGGCCACCAAGGAATGGGTCCCGTCCGGGGCCCCTGGGGGGACACGCTCCTCGAAGAGGAAGATGTACTTGAGATGTTCGAAGCCCCTCTTGAGCCCCCTGTACATCTCCAGGTAATCGAAGTTGCGATACACGTGCGGGATGACCACCGCGGTGGCCTCGGTGGTCCGGACCATGTATTCCAGCTCCTTCTCCCTCAGGTACGGGTATACCGTGAGGGAGATGAGCCCTGCCCTTTCGCAGGCGATCCTGGCCAGGAAACCATAGACCGTGTTGGGCGACTGGATGATGACCCTGGCATCCCTGGGGATTCCCATCTCTACCCAGGCCTGGGCGATCCCGTCCACCAGCCTCTTCGCCTGGGACCAGGTGAGGCGGTACTTGGAGTCCACCAGTGCCTCCCGATCCCCCATCTCGCGGGCGTTGCGCTCGTAGAAATCATAGAACGTCTCGCTGGTCCAGTACCCTTCGCGGACGAACCTCTCCACCATCGCCTCAGTGTAACGAATCGGTCTCAATTTCCTCCCTCTCCTTCACAGGCCGAGCTCCTTCCATCTGGCCTTCACCCTTTCCACCATCTGGGGATCCAGCTCGATGGGAATCGGTTTCTCCTTCCATTCGTACGGGATGGTCGCGTCTATGAGGAGCCTCCCGGTGATGTCCCTGGCATTGACGGGTAGGGAGGGATCCAGGGGGGTGGATCGCCCCCTCTTGATGACCTGGGATCGGTTGGGCTGGAACCGGAAGCTCAGGGCATAGAGGACCCTGGGGATGTCCCATGGGTCTATGTCGTCATCCACCACGATGACGGTCTTGAGGCCGTATGCCCCCATCTCGGTGGAGATGGCCGCAGTGGCCACCTGATCCGCGTGGCCCGGATACATCTGCTTGATGGAGATGATGGCCAGCATCCTTCCTGACCCCTCGGGGGGGCAGTATATGGCCTTGAGCCCAGGGATCTTCATGGCCACGAGCTGTTGCCAGAGGGTGGCCCCGTAAGTCAGGGCCATGGTCATGTGGGTGTCGGTGACAGCCCTCCCCACGGTGGTGGCCATGAAGATGGGGTTGGTCCGGTAGGTCACGCACTTGACCTTTATGAAATTGCGGGGGTCCGTGCCCACCCCAGAGTAATAACC
>CAZOXN010000180.1:0-5873 GCA_964583655.1 uncultured Desulfarculaceae bacterium
CGATCTCGAAGGAAGTGCGCGTCCTGGTGCTGGGTTCGAAGAAGAGGTGTATGATCGTCTTCCCGCGAAGCGTGGGGACCTTCTTGATCTCCCTGGTGGAGACCTCCTTGAAAGAGACCGCTGTATCCAGGACCATTTGGATCTCCTCCGGGCTCAACTCCTTTATCCCCAGGAGATCCTTTCTCCACCAGGTGTTCTTGGGGTCAGGGCCCTGCAACCTCAGGCCTCCCAGCCGGCTCCCACCACCAGCACCTGATCCTGCTTGCCCATCTCTTCCATGTACACGATCACGGACTCTTCCCGGTTCGTCGCCACGGAGACCCCTACGTAATCCGCGGATATGGGGAGCTCCCGATGACCCCTGTCCACCAAGACCGCGAGCTGGACCATGGCAGGCCGGCCGAAATCCATGAGGCCGTCCAGGGCGGCCCTTGTGGTGCGGCCCGTGAAGAGGACGTCATCCACCAGGACTATCTTGCTGTCGTCCACTGAAAACGGGATCTCGGTCTTTCGCACCACCGGATGCTTCCTGCCCCTGGAGAGGTCGTCCCTGTAAAGCGTCACGTCGATGACCCCGAGTCTGACCGGCGCGCCCTCTGTCTCCTCCAACTCCCGGGCTAGTCGTTGAGCCAGATATACCCCCGCGGTGCGTATGCCCACCATGGCCAGATCCACCGCCCCTCTGTTTCGCTCCAGGATCTCGTTGGCCATGCGCCTGAGCACGCGCCTCATGCCCTCTTTGTCGAGGATCTGCCTGATCTCCTTGGTGGTCATCTGCACTGAACCTCACCCAATGGCAACAAGGCATCGCGTCAAAAAAGGGAAAGTCTCCGACCGTTCAGGCGCGCCTGCACCCAGCCCGCGCCCGGCAGCGTGACAACCGATGAGGACCGACCTCATACCGCGTCTTAAGTACCATGAACGCGAGGCGCGGTCAAGGTTTGCGCCTCCTCGGCATGGGGCCGGAGATCTGCCCCTGGCCGTGGGACTCATCGACTTCGAGAGATATCAGCCCGCACTGACTCGTTGATCCGGTATATCTGGAATCCCGGGTTGGCATAAAGCATCTCGAGCCTGCCCTCCCTCAAGAGCCTCTCCACGGTCCCGTTGGGCAGTTGATCGTAGGCGTCCCCTCCCGTGTACAGGCAGAGATAGTCACCGCGAGAGAGATCCTCGGGCCTGTTCACCATGATGGATCGGCGATCCGTGAACATCTTCATCACGCGGGGCTTGAAGAAGATCACCACAGCGTCCTCTTCTATTTCCTGCCTCACAAAGGCGAACATCTCCTGGGAATGCTGGGCGTAAGGGCCGCCCACCACTGACCGCCCGTTAGAGAGGTTCTCCGAGGCGTGATGAAAGAGGAACCCGACGAACTGCACGCACAAAAGGAGCCCGAGGCACAGGGTCAAGACCCTGACCGCCCTTGCCGGTGCCCCTCCAAGGGTCCGTATGCCCCAATGCAGGCCGACCAAGACGAAGTGAATGTACACAGGGATCAGAGGGAAGACATACCTCAGGCCCTGAACTGGAGGCCAGAGGATGTGGATCAACCAGTTCAGGAACGCATACGAGAGCAGATGGTAATCCCGCCTGGAGTTCTCCAGCACCCCCGCTACCAGAAATGGTATGGTCGCCCCGTAGAGCAGCTCTCGATGAGGCACTCCGATGAAGAAATCGCCGAAGACCTCCAGGTAATAGCCCAGGTGAAACCTTATCTCTTCCAGGGAGATGGACCGGTAATAAGCGAGGTAATATGACATCCCGCCTTCGGGCAGGAGGGAGTCCCATCCCAGGGTTGCGAGGAGGAGGATCGCGTAGGGCAGAACCTCCACGAGGAGGTCCAGAGGGGCCCAATCGCGCCTTCTCGAGGTATGGGTCGGGGCGTGTGGGAGGTCCCCCCCACCCCGCGACACCCAAAGCCTCCCACTGGCCTTGATGGCATGGGTGATGGCAAGCACCACTACGAGGGCGAGTCCTGTACCCCTGGTGAATGAAGAGAGCGCTATGAGCAGTCCCACGCACACGCGGTCCCATGCCCTCGAGATGACGGGCCTTCCGTCTACGATCGTCCTGCCTACGAGGAGGACACTGGTGGTGGAGAGGAGCAGATACGGGATATCCGACAAGACCTTGTCCAGAGATAGGATCAAATATGGATTGAAGGCCAATAGGGACACGAGAAAAAGCAGGTAATAAGGGGGATGGCGATCCCGCAGCAGGAATGCGATGGAAAGCAGAAACAGGATGTAGCAAGCGAGATTCAGGCCCTTGAGGGCCAACATGTCGAGGCCGAAGAGCATGTAGATCGGCGCTAGCATCACAGGGGTGCCCCATGGGTAGGCCACCGGGGCTATTTGTCGGGAGGACTGCTCGATGGTGAACCGGTTTTGCTCGACGAACTCCTGTGTGGACCCCTCCACGATGCTCATGGCCTGCATGACGTACCCTGCGAAGTCCCCCCCCCAGTCATGCCCATCGGTGAGTATTGCCCAGCCGAACAGGCCGGAACACAAGACCAGAGACCCAACCCAGAGCCAGAGCGCCCTCCCGCCCGCGCTGCTCATACCAAGTTTTCTCCCTCTGGACCGGTCGTGTCACTACCTGGCATTTCGAGGCCTTCGCCGAGAATCCTACACACAATCGTGCCCTGTGACAACTTCCCGTACGTTGCACACGAGACCTAGATGGGGCCAAGTAGGTGGATTGACATGTAATGCCACCTCCTGTAACGTCCCTCCCGGTGGTCCAATTCGACAAGCCGGAATCGCTTTCTCGAGAGAGGACAGATGATCATCGGGAAAAGGGTGGTCGTTGTCCTGCCCGCTTACAACGCGGCCTTGACCCTTCGAAAGACCTGCGATGAGATACCGCGGGAGGTAGTGGACGACATGATCCTGGTGGACGACGCTAGCCAGGATCAGACCGTGGCGTTGGCCAGGGAGCTGGGCATCCGCTGGCTGCGCCACGACAGGAACTACGGATACGGTCGCAACCAGAAGACATGCTACAAGGAGGCCCTGAAGGCCGGGGCCGACATCGTGGTCATGCTCCATCCAGATTACCAATACAGCCCAAGACTGGTGCCGGCCATGGCCAGCATGATCGCCTCCGGGGAGTACGATCTCGTCTTGGGTTCCCGGATCCTCGGGGGAAAGGCACGCCAGGGTGGGATGCCTCTCTACAAGTACCTCAGCAACAGGCTATTGACGGCGTTTCAGAACCTGATGCTGAGATCCAAGCTCTCGGAGTTCCACACCGGATACCGAGCCTATTCGAAAGAGGTCCTCCTTCGGCTCCCCCTGGCGGAGAACTCGGACGGTTTCATCTTCGACAACGAGGTCATCGTCCAGGCCATCGCCTTCGGTTTTCGTATCGGGGAGATCTCCTGTCCCACCCGGTACTTCCCGGAGGCCTCATCCATCGGTCTTGGCCCGGCGGTGAGGTACGGTCTGGGGGTGATCCGCACCACGACGCATTTCCTTCTCCATCGCTGGGGCCTGAGGAGAGATCGGCGCTTCGACCCCATGGGTAGAAGACTCGCCACGGGGGATGGGTGACGCCATGCGGGCCTCGCCTTATCCAGACGACAGGGGGGGTGGGGCCTTCTTCATCCCCGCACTTCTCCTCTGCTTGATAACTGCCATGCGGCTCCTCCTCCTGGAGCGGATACCGGGGCTCAATGGTGACGAGGCCCTAGCTGGCCTCAGGGCGCACCAGGTCATGCTGGGCCAGGGGGACCTTCGGGGGTTGGTCCCCTACACCGGCGGCCTGTACGAATACGGCCTGGCGGCCTTCCTGTGGCTCTTTGGGACCAGCGTCTTCGGCCTCAGGTTCTTTCCGGCCATGTTGGGGGTCCTCACGGTGTGGATCGTGTACAAGGACCTTGGCGCAAGGGGGCACGGTGCCGTGGCCTTCTGGGGGGCCTTGCTCCTCGGATCGTCCCCCCTCATGGTCTGTTACAACCGCCTTGCGGTGGACAACTATCCCTTCCTGCTCTCCGTGCCAGTTTGGTGCCTGATCCTCCTGTAGAGGTCCAAAGGGCGGCCAGCCTTGCTCGTCCCATGCGGCTTTCTCCTCGGCCTCCTGGTCTGGTGCCACTTCCTGGGACTTGCGGTGATGATCCCCTTCCTGATCCTCCTCCCGCTGATCCGAAAAGGTGGGATCCCTGCTGGTCACAAGATCTATGCGGTTTCGTTCCTCGCCATGGCCCTCCCCGTGGCCCTGCGGGTCATGGAGATAGTCAAGAGCAGGGACCTGCTCATGCCAGAGGGGTTTTCCACGAGGCCGCTGCGGCTCCTCTCCACTTTGCCGCAAGACCTGATGGATCTTCTCTTCATGGCTTACAGGACCCTGGATGGGACCTTCGTCTTTCTCAGGTTCACCGGGGAGGTTTTGGTGGAACCTATCCCCATCGTGCCGGCGTTGGGACTCCTGGTCCTGGTACTCGGCCTCGCCACACGGCTCTCGGGCATTACCAGACTCGCCCTCCCCCTTTTTCTGGCCCTCCTGGTAGCCATCCGAGTGCTGGCCCCGTACACGTCCATCAGGTACTTGGCTGTCGCGAACCTGTGCCTCCTCTTCCTCGCCGTGCGCTGGCTCGCCGAGATCACCGACTCGGGAAGGGGGCGGCGGCGGGCAGTAACCTTCATCTTGTCGGTGGTAGCCTTGTACCAGGTCGGCCTCGTGGGCATCAACTACTTCTACGCCTTCTCTCGAACTGGGGGGATCCCCGTCCTCTTTGCCCTGGACCCGCATGCACGCAGGCACGAGAACAGCGTCCACATGATGGAGAACCGGACCTTGTATGAAGGGCTCTGCCAGGAAGCACGGCTCGGCGCATCCAGGCCGAGGGTCCTGGCAGACCCAAATCTGGCATACGCCATGAAGTATTACGACCTGGAGAAGGGGTGCCTCGATGTCGTGCCCCTTCTCGAAAGGGAGAGACCTCGGTCCGGGGACTGGCTCCTCTTGTATCGAATGACCCAGTGGAGGGACGACCAGTCGCTCTTGGCCTCCGTGCGTCGTTCGGGACTATCTGTCAGGGAACTCCGTGAGCTGTCGGATCTCAAGTACAGGGTGCTGGAGGTGACATCGGCGAGGCATTGAGGATCCTCACCCTGCTGGAAAGCCAACCCCGCCATCCAATGACGGAAACGAGCGGTAGCGTTATCCAGAGGCCGCTCCAGGAGTCCAGATCGAATATCTGACCTCCAAGCGTGGAGGCTATCACAGATACCCGGTCCCAGTTCTCCTGCAGGACGCCGAGCGAGAGCTCGCCCCAGTAGTCCGCGTGGACCTTGGGCAAGGTGCGACGGAACAGGAGCCATGGGGAGCTGAGGACCAAGAGGGCCGCCGCATAGGCCCCGACCCCTGAGAAAGGTGTTTAGCCGGATGAGGCTGGCCTGATGGGCCATGGATGGCAGGACTCCGGAGGAGGGCCCTTGCGAGATGACCTTGATAGTGATGCTCCTGGCAGAAAGGGCGGCCCAGACGCAAAGCGAAACCATCACGACACAGGGGGTCAGTCGGCCCGCATTCGTACTCCCATCCCCATCACCGGAGCCCTCGGCATCCCATGGCATTGCCGACCCCCGACGAACGTGATGAGCTTTTATCCGAAGGCGTGGGCCACGAGGAGACGGAGGAGCAAGCTGGGCTCACCCCCTCCCCGGATCCTGGCCCTGTACCTCTCCCAGAGCTGTTGGGACGCCCTCTGATCCCCCTTTGCCAGGTTCCCTAACATGGATGCACAAAGCAGGAACTCTCCATCGCTGGCAGCCTCGGCTTCGCCCCATCCCTGCAGGAGGGCAGTGGCCGCCAAGGCCATCCCCTGGGCATCTCTCTTGCCCATAGCCTTGAGGAGCCCAAAC
>CAZOXN010000181.1:0-5840 GCA_964583655.1 uncultured Desulfarculaceae bacterium
GTCTTCTTGCCTCGCACCCTGTCATCGCCGCGGGGCTCATCCGCATCGCGGAGGCCGCCAGGCAGGTGCGGGGTGATGCGGGGGAGATGCAGGTGAAAGAGGAGGTGAGGACAGCACTGGCCCACGGCGTAAACGGGGTGTGCGGGCAGTCGCACTGTGTGTGGATACTCGGGCGGGAGTGAGGGGGGATCTCAAATGGGAAAGAGAGTAGCGATCGTCGGGACGGGACAGACCCACCACAGATCGGTGCGCAGGGATGTGAACGGGCAGGAGCTCATCCATGAGGCGGTGGTCCTAGCACTCCAGGACGCTGAGATGGGTATCGAGGACATAGACGGCGTGGTGATCGGAAACATGGATCACTTCGAGGGGATAAACTACGTGGACTGCTGGGGCATCGACGGCTCCGGGGGATACATGAAGCCGACCATCAAACTGACCACAGGCGGCACCACAGGGACCACCCTGGCCATAGCAGGGTATCACATGGTCGCTTCCGGGATGTTCGACAGGCTCCTCGTCATCGGATGGGAGAAGAACTCCGAGTCGGACACCACCGGCGCCATCGTTACGGCAACGGACCCTATATTCGACAGGGCCGTCTCGGCCGGGGCAGTGGCCGGCCTCGCCCTGGAGGCCCAGGCGTATATGGCCAAGTACGGGGCCACTCCCCGGGATGCCGCCCGGGTGTCAGTGAGGGACCGGGGCAATGCCTGCAAGAACCCTTATGCCCACCTGCGGATGGAGATCACCGTGGAGGACGTCCTCAATTCCCCCATCCTCGCGGACCCACTGCATCTGCTGGACATGTGTCCCAGGACGGACGGGGCGTGCGCCGTGATCTACGCCTCCGAGGACGTGGCCGAGAGGATCACTCCGGTGCCTGTCTGGGTCCTGGCAACCTGCAACAGACACCTGTACAGCCGCATGGTGGACATCCCGGATCTCACCACTCTCCGCTCCATGGTGGAGGCGAGCCGGGAGCTCTGGAAGAAGCTGGGGGTGAGGGAGCCGCTCAAGGAGGTGGATGTCATAGAGCTCTATCAGCCTTACTCTTGGGCCGGACTGATATGGATCGAGGACATGGGCCTCTGCAAGAAGGGGGAGGGCCCGAGGCTCCTCTGGGACGGGGTCACGGACCTGGGAGGAGAGCTCCCCATCAACCCTTCGGGAGGCGTGGTGGCCACGAACCCCATCGGGGCGACCGGACTCATCCGCTGCGCGGAGGTGGCGTTGCAGATACAGGGCAAGGCGGGTGAGAGACAGGTGCCCGACGTCGAGCTTGGGGTGGCCACCGGTTTCGGAGGCTGCTACTGGACTGATATGCTGGCGTTCGGGAAGAAGAAGCCGCAGTGAAGGGGGAAGGAGATGGAAATGGAAGGGACGGAGTTGCTGGCAATACGTTCCTCAAAGGAAGCGGAGCAGCCTTTTCGCTGGTCGGCCGGGAAGTACGCGAGCCGTTTTCTGGTGGAGCTGAGGGACAACAAGAGATTGGTGGGGGTGAGATGCCCCAAGTGCAGGAAGGTCTATGTTCCGCCCAAGGAGATCTGTGACCCCTGTTTCTGTGTGATGACAGAGCCCGTGGAGGTGAGCACCCAGGGGGTGATACGCACTTACACGATCCTGAGGTTTTCCTTCGTGGATCCGGAGACGGGCCTGGAGAAACCGGTACCCTATGCGTACGGGAACGTCCAGCTCGATGGGGCCGACACGGTCCTCTCCCACTACATCGAATACGAGGATGAGGCTCAACTGAAGATCGGGGCGAGGGTCCAGGCGATATTTCAAGAGAAAAGAAAAGGGAACATGAGGGACATCAAGTGTTTTCTGGTCATCGGGTGATCCCGCGCGTCGGCGTTGCACGCTGAAGAGATCCGCCATCGACGGGTGAGGGTAGGGGTGCAGGAGCGCGTTTTCTTTAGCACAGAAAGGAGGTTTTCATGAGAGGTTCGAGGTCGGTGCTGCTATTGGTGGTCCTTCTTGCCGTAGTGTGTGTCATGGTTCCTCAGGGACGAGCCTTGGGCGAGGAGGGCGTGACGGAGACGGAGATCAGGATCGGGGCCATCAACGACACCGCGGGACCGGTGGCCGCATACGGCACTCCCCGGGTGGAGACGTGCAAGGCCCTCGTAAACCACATCAACGATCAAGGGGGGATCAACGGGAGAAAGATCCTTTACCACAACGAGAGCGACAGCTATGACCCCTCGAAGACCGTCCTTGCCTTCAAGAAGCTCTTGGAGGTGGACAAGGTCTTTTGCTTCATCGCCAGCCTAGGCGTGGTCACGAGCATGGCGGTCGCCCCCGAGGTTCAGACCCGGAAGATACCGTATCTGATGGTGGGGGGAAACTCCTCCAAGCTCTTCTTCCCTCCCCAGCGGTACATCTTCGGGGCTTGGCCGACTTATGAGGATTACATGAGGGTCATGGTGGACTACGTAGCAAATGACCTCAAGATGCCCAAGGCGAGGCTCGCCCATATCTTCCAGGATGATGAGACTGGAAGGGACAGCCAGAGGGGGCTCGAGGAGCAGGTGGCCAAGTATCCTGGGATGGCCATCGTGGCCACCGAGGGGTTCAAACGCGGGACCGTGGATGTGAGCGCTCAGGTACTCAAGGCGAGGGAGGCGAAGCCGGACGTGGTGATGTTGAGCACGCTCTTCGTCCAGTCGGCCATGATCGCCAAGGAGATGGACAAGATCGGATGGAAGCCTACAGTGGTCATGAATGCATCGAGTGGGGACGACCGGTTGATCCAACTCGGGGGGGGTGCGGTAGAAGGGGCGATCGTGCAGAAGGCCATGCCAGGAATGGACGAGGATCTGCCAGGGATCGTGCTTTACAGAGAGGTCATCAAGAAGTATTTCCCTGAAAGCAAAGTCAATCCTTCTGCATGGGGATTCACGGCATTTGTCGAGATGCAGTTGGGGCTCGAAGGCATAAAGCGGGCGGGCAAGGAGCTGACCAGGGAGCGACTCGTCGATGCCCTGGAGTCCTTCCGAAACGTGGATATCGGGAGCATCCCTCCGGTCACCTATGGCCCTGACAAGCATTGGGGGCAGAATCAGAGTTTCTTCGCCAAGGTCCAGGGAGGAAAGATGGTCAAGATCACGGGCTACCGTCCCCCCAAGTGACCTAGGGGGTGTTTCTTCGTCTCCTTCCGCTCCGCGATCAGCCTTTCTGGGGCCGTACATGGCCCAGGGAGGGGAGCTGGGCTTGACACTTCCGATACCCTGGGCTATCATCTCCTCGGCTCAGGGCGATGAAGTCCGCCTCAACCGCCTCCTGATGGGAGGCTGATGACTTCTACCCGAAAAGAGATGCCACGGGGTAGGAGTCGCTACCACCTACCCCACACCGGGTCCGCCGGGTGGGGTCGCTGCCTTGGCCCCCGCCGCCAGACGGGGGCCTTTTCGTGTACGCGCCGTCGACCCGGGGGAAAAGGGGGTGTCGAGTGATGCTCGACGACTACAAGTATATGCGTCAGAGGATCTTGTCCTTGCTGGGGCGGCTCAGGGCCTTTGCGGAGTCAAGACGAGACTCCAAGGCGGTGGAGGCCCTGGGCGCCATCGCCTTGAAACTGGACCAGAATCGTTTCTATCTGGTGGTCCTAGGGGAATTCAAGCGGGGCAAGACCACCTTCATCAACGCGCTTTTGGGCAAACGCCTTCTGCCCACGGGGGTGGTCCCTCTGACCTCCATAGTCACCATGATGAAATACGGGACAGAGGAGCGGGCCGAGGTCCATTTCGCGGATGGGAGGACAAGGAACATATCCCTCGACGAGCTGGATGCCTATGTGACCGAGCGAGGGAATCCCAACAACGAGAAGGGGGTGCGCCAGGTGGAGATCACCTACCCGTCCCCTTATCTTGAGGACGGGGTGTATCTCGTCGACACCCCAGGGGTAGGCTCCGTGTTCTCCAACAACACGGACATGACCTATGGCTTCATCCCCAAGGCCGACGCGGCCCTGTTTCTCCTTGCCGCCGACCCCCCCATAGGGCAGTCCGAGGTGGAGTTCCTCAAAGACGTTCGCCAGTCCATCCGAAAGCTCTTCTTCGTCCAGAACAAGGTGGACCGCCTGGAGGAGGATGAGCGCCGGGAATCCATGGAGTTCAGCAAGGCCGTTATACAGGAGCGCCTCGGGATCGAAGGTGTGGAGATCCATCCGCTCTCCGCTAAGGTCGCCCTGGAAGGCAAGGAAAGGGGGGACCAGGACAGGATAGAGGAGAGCCTCCTCCCCCGATTGGAACAGGTCCTGGGCAAGTTCCTCATGGAGGAGAAGGGAAGGGAGGTCCTGCGTTCGGCCAGTGGCGGGGCGTTGAGGGTCCTCTCCGACGAAGAGATCGCGCTGGAGATCGAGGCCAAGGCACTGGACACACCGCTTCAGGTCCTGGAAGAGAAGCTCGGACGCTTCGAACAGGAGATGAAGCTCGTGGACCAGGACGCCTTCGATTCGCGCGTGCTCTTCGAGGGGGAGATCAAGCGCCTCCTCCAGCAGCTCGACATGGACCTGGAGCGGTTCAAGCGCACGGAGATCTCCCGGATGCTGGACGGACTTGACACTGCCCATGCGGCCAGCAGAAAGGCCTCGGCCGGGGAGTACGCTGAGGCCATGGAGCGTTATGTCCACGAGGAGGTGATCCGCGGCTTCGATGGGTGGCTGGAGCGGGAGACCAAGAAAGTGGAGGAGGACTACAGTCGGGTAGCCCAGCGTTTCTCGGTCCGTACCAACGAGATCGTCGACAGGATCCTCGAGATCTCCACTGGACTCTTCGATCTTCGCCTCGAGAGGTTTCATGACAAGGAGACCCTCTCCTCGGAGAGCGAGCTCTACTACATGGTGGGAGAGCCGCCCAAGTTCTTCGACCTGGAAGGAGCACTTCGGTTCCTTTCCCGATCTCTTCTTCCCAAAGGGATATCGCAGAAGATGATCCTCAGGGATCTGAAGAAGAAGCTGCCCGAGATCATCGATCGCAACTGCGGCCGGGTGCGCGCGGATTTCGCCAAGAGGCTGCAGGACAGCTTCCTGAAGTTCCGCTGGGACCTGGGGCTAAAGCTCGAGGCCACCCGTGACGGGATTGAGTCCGCCATCCAGAAGACCATCGAGATGAAGAGGCGAAGCGAGGAGGAGGTGGAGATCAAAAGCGCCCAGCTCCGGGCACAGAGGTCGCTCTTATCGGAGATCAAGGCCGATCTCCTGGCTTGCGCCGCCAAGGTAGAGGGCCTTGGGGCGGGCCGGGCGCATCGCCCAGCGCTGGGTCTGCGAGGGGCCGCGTCAAGAGACCTGCACGACCGCTTGGCGGTTGGATTGGAATAAGAGGCATAGCAAGGAGAGCAGTGTGTCGCAAGCCCTTTCGCGTGGGACCGCCTTGCGCTTCGTGATCCTGGCGAGCGTGGTCAGTCTCTTGGGGGATACGACCTACGAGGGTGCGAGGAGCGTCACCGGGCCCTTCCTGGCCACCCTCGGGGCAAGTGCGACGGCCGTGGGGTTCGTGGCCGGTTTCGGGGAGCTGCTGGGATTCGGCCTGCGCCTCGTCTCCGGTTACGTGACGGATCGGACCCGGAGATACTG
The DNA here is from genome assembly GCA_964583655.1 of uncultured Desulfarculaceae bacterium. Classification (GTDB taxonomy): domain Bacteria; phylum Desulfobacterota; class Desulfocorpusculales; order Desulfocorpusculum; family Desulfocorpusculum; genus CAZOXN01. Next base: position 5,579 of record CAZOXN010000181.1, read on the forward strand.
GACCGTGGCCATCCTGGGCTATGCCGTGAACCTCCTCGCTGTCCCGGCCTTGGCCCTGGCCGGACGCTGGGAGACGGCGGCCTTCCTGATGATCCTGGAGCGGGCGGGGAAGGGCATTCGCAACCCGGCCAGGGACGCCATGCTCTCCCACGCCACGAAGGAGATGGGGAGGGGATGGGGGTTCGGTCTGCACGAGGCCATGGACCAGATACGGGCAGTAGTGGGCCCCATCCTGCTGGCAGGGTTCCTCTACGCGAGACAA
>CAZOXN010000182.1:0-5821 GCA_964583655.1 uncultured Desulfarculaceae bacterium
CTGCAGGGGAGCTCGACCCCGAGGGTCCTGCGGTCATGCTCACCACCTCCGGGACCACCGCGGCACCCAAGCTCGCCATCCTCAGCCACCACAACCTCCTCTTCGCGGCCAGGAGCTACGGCGAGATGGTCACCATGAAGAAGGGCGACGAGCTCCTCTCGGTGGCCCCCCTGCCGTGGATAGGGGAGCAGCTCTACAACGTCACCCGCTTCCTCATGGTGGGGGCGCGCTACAACTTCCCCGAGGAGACCGAGACCGTCCGCAAGGACCTGGTGGAGCTCCAGCCCTTCTATTTCGGGGGGACCCCGGCTGCCTGGGAATACCTCATCTCCACCATCCAGGCCGCCATGGACAATGCCGACTGGCTCAAGCGCCGCCTGTACAGTGCGGCCATGCGTGTGGCCACCAGGTGCACGGAGGCCAGGCTGGCCGGGCACGCCCCTGGCCTGGGGAGCCGGCTCCTGGACCCCCTCATGGACTTCTTCGTCCTCAGGAGCCTCAAGAACAAGGTGGGCCTGGGCCGCGTGAGGATGGCCATCACTGGGGGCGGGGCCATCTCGCCCGAGGTGTTCAAGTACTTCAAGGCCCTGAGGATAGACCTCCGGCAGGTCTACGGACAGAGCGAATGCTCGGGCATCGCCACCTCCCACAAGGAGGACGACGTGAGGCCCGAGACCGTGGGGGTCCCCATCCCGGGGGTGGAGTTGAAGGTCTCAGAGGCGGGGGAGATCCTGGTGCGGGGAGAGAACGTGCATCTGGGCTACTACAAGAACGAGGAGGCCACCCAGGAGGGCCTTTCCAAGGACGGTTTCTGGAAGACCGGCGATGCAGGCTACTTCGGTGAGGACGGCCATCTCTACGTCTTCGATCGGTTCAAGGACCTCATGGTCTTGGAGGACGGCACCAGGTTCGCCCCGCAGGACATAGAGACGCGCCTCAAGTTCAGCCCTTACATCAGGGAGGTGGTGGTCTGCGGGGCCCAGAGGCCCTATGTGGTGGCCTTCGTGAGCATAGACCTGGAGAACGTGGGGAATTGGGCCAAGAAGAGGGGGATCTCCTTCACCACCTTCCAGGACCTCTCCCAGAGGCCCGAGGTCTACGAGTTGATCCGCAACGAGATCCGCAAACTGTGCGAGCGCTTCCCCGAGAACATCCGCGTCAGGAGGTTCGCCATCCTCCTCAAGGAGCTCCACCCGGATGACGGGGAGCTCACCAGGACCCGGAAGGTCCGCCGGGCGTTCGTCAACGAGCGATATCATTCCCTGATCGAGGACCTCTACGGGTCCAAGCCGGGCCACCACCTGGATATCAGGATCCGTTACGAGGATGGACGCGAGTCATCGTTTCAGGGCGAGATAGCCCTTGCGGAGGTCTACCAGTGAGGAGCATCTCCGAGCTCTACAACCTCTACCTCTCCTCCAGCGCGGTCTTCGACTACCCGGAGGACGAACGGATATTCCGCACCCGCTTCAGGAGGCTCTCCCTCGTCCTCTTCCTGATCCTGGTCGGGATCTCTCCCCTCGCCTTCAACGAGGGCCACTACTTCATCCTCAACCTGGTCATGGTGAACCTCATCGGCGCCATAGGCCTCAACCTGCTCATAGGCTTCACCGGGCTCCTCTCCCTGGGTCACGCCGCCTTCTTGGCGGTTGGGGCGTACAGCGCTGCCCTCCTGGTGACCAAGCTGGGGTTCCCCCTGATCCTGGCCATCCTGAGCGCCGGGGTCGTGGCCGCCCTCTTCGGGCTCCTGGTGGGGGTGCCGTCGCTTCGCATCAAGGGATTCTATCTCATGGTGGCCACACTTGCCTTCCAGTTCATCATCGATTACGCCATCATCCACTGGGAGGGGCTCACCAGGGGGATCAGGGGGATCGAGCTCCCGACGCCTGTGATCCTCGGGGTCTCCCTGGAGAGGCACACGGCCTTCTTCTTCTTCTCCTTCCTCGTGGCCGCGCTCCTCATGTGGGGTGCCAAGAACCTGACGCGCTCCAAGATAGGCCGCGCCTTCGTGGCCATCCGAGACAACGACGTCTCCGCCGAGATCATCGGGGTGCCGGTCTTCCGTTACAAGCTCCTCTCCTTCGCCATAGCCTCCTTCTACGCCGGGATCGCGGGGGCGCTCTTCTGCTCCCTGCAGAGGGCCGCCATGCCAGGGGACTACGGTTTCTTCCACTCTGTCATGTTCCTGGCCATGGTCCTGGTGGGGGGATTGGGGAGCATCCTGGGGACGGTCTTCGGGGTCCTCTTCATCACCCTCATCCCCTTCGTCCTGGATTCCATCGTCAGTTGGCTGGCCAGGATCTACGACCCCAACATCACCATCATCCTGGGGCCGGTCAAGGACTTCGTCTTCGGGCTCCTGATCATCCTCTTCATCATCTTCGAGCCAGTGGGCCTGGTGGGCATCTGGGTCAAGTTTCGTGACTACTTCAGGATCTGGCCCCTGCCTTACATCTCCGAGTGAGCCCTCTTACCCATTTTCGGTATGACCGTCTTTGGGTAATTTTACCCATTTTCGGTATGACCTGTTTTGGGTAAAAAGTCAGGATCCCTTGCGGGAGAACACGGCCAGCTCACGCTCCACATGGGCCTTGAGGTGAGGGGCCATGCGCAGCACCTCCCGAAAGGCCTCTTTGGCCTCCTCAGGGCGCCGGTCCAGCAGGAGATAGTGTCCCAGGTGCAACCGCCTGAGCGGGCTCGATGGCTCGAGTCTCACGGAGGCCCTGAGGGCGGCCTCGGCCAGTCCTTCTCTCCTCCACTCGGGGCGCGACGCCAGGATCCAGCCCATCTGGAGGTAGTGGTCCGGCCAGGTGGGGTTGAGCCTGATGGCCTGGGCTGAGAACGCCCTGGCCCATGACGCGCCCTCCCCCCCCAGGGGGGCGATCCCCATTTCTCGGGCCCACCCCAAGAGCTCAGGGGTGGTGCCCTGCCTCGTCACCTCCCTGGCCAGCCATGACCAGCGGGGGGCGTTTTGCGGCTCGAGGGCGATGGCGCCCCTGAGGATGGATGTGTCCGTGACCTCGGCTCGGACCGCGGTGGAGTCGCGCCCCGTGGGCACAGTGGACTCGGCCAGGAGGTGCCTCGCCATCCCGGCCCCCAGCAGCAGGTGCAGGCAGAAAAACCCTGCCATGCCGCAGTGGCCGGCCCAGGAGGGGACCCGCACGACCCGCCTCGCCCAACTGTTGTGACCCCTCTCGCTGCCGCGGCCATGGTGGTGGAGCACCACCCATCCCCACGCCATCACCGCTGCCAGGGTCAGGGCATTGGCCTGGGTGTGGAGGAAGAACTCGCCCACCGAGTGCGTCCCTGTCACCGCCACCGAGGCCAGGGCCGCGAACCCGAGCCAAACGGCCCAGGGATCCCGCCTCTGCCTCCACCTCCTCAACCCGCTCCTCATGTACAGGACCAACCCGCACAACACCAAGCCCGCGCCCACGACCCCGGTCTCGGCCAGGAGCTCCAGCCAGTCGTTGTGGGCATGGTCGAAGAGGACCTCCCAAGGCGTCACGGGCCTGAAGGCCGGAAAGGTCCACTCGAAGGTCCCCCATCCGGTCCCCGCCCAAGGATACGCCATGGCCATGTGCCAGGCCCCGGCCCACAGCCCCCACCTGTCGGCCATGCCCTGCCCCATGTCGGCGAACTTGTCCACGAGGCCCTCCAGGCCCAAGGGCGAGGCATAGACGACCATGCCCATGAAGATGGCGAGCCCCACGAGCCCGTACCTCCGCGAGGCGCCCCGGAACAGGAGCAGGGCCGAAAGGGGCACGAAGGTCACCGCCAGGGTCATGACCGCCCCCCTGGAGAGGCTGAGCAGGAGCGCCGTCCCCATGAGGACGCACAGGAAGAAGAGGAGGAGCCCCTTGGCCCACCTGTCGTCCCGGGCCAGGCGCGAGAGCCTCGCCCGCCAGCCCAGCCTGTGGCCTGTTTTGGCCTCGGCCCGCGTGGCCAGGAGGAGCCCTGCGGCCACCAGGAGGGTCATCTCCAGATACCCGGCCAGGTGGTCCCGGTTTATGAATGTCCCATGCACCCAGGTGGAATAGGGGTTGCGCCACCACCATATCCGGTGCGTCCCGCCTAGGTACTCCACCAGCCCGTACAGGGACTCGAAGGTCCCGAGGCCCAGCAGGAGGTAGGCCAGACCCCGGATCTGTTTCTCCTCCTTGACATGGTACCAGGTGAGATAGAAGATCGCCCCGTACGACCAAAGGTGCATGAGCGCGACCCAGGTGCCGTGGGGGTACAGGCTCAGGGGAGCGTGGGACTGCATCCCTTGGGTAAAGGCCGCGGCCAGGCTGCGGGCCCCCACGGTGTTGGGCTGTACCCAACCCACCAGCCACGATGGCAAAGGGACCATCTGGAACCCGACCCATACCCCGAAGAGGAGGATGAAGGGTTGAAACGGGGCCTGGATCCAACCCACCTCCCACTGGCCTCGTGCCCTGGCCGTGCCCACCCATGCCCTGATCCCCCAAAGGGCCACCAGGGCCCACAGTATCCCCCAGACCACCCCGTAGGCCCATGCGTGCACGGCCCCGAAGGAAAGCGGTGCGAAGACGAGGACAGCGGCGATCCCCAGGCGTATGATGGTCCCAGTGCGGTCCCAGGCTCCCCTATTTCCCCTTGCCCTCATCACCGCCCCCGGCCGTCCCCAGGGCCCCCTTGGAGCACGGCCACACCGTACGGGGTAAGGGAGACCCTCACCGAACCCTCCACCACGGCCAGGGCCCTCTGGCTCATGAGATCCAGAACCCGCTCCACATTGCGCGGCCAGCCATGGATCCTGCCCTCCACCTCCCGCTCCGTGACATTGACCGCGATGGCCAGGAACTCCTCCGCCACGGGGAAGGAGAAGGCCCTCTTCCGCCAAGAGACAGGGCGCGCCTTCACCCCGAGGTGGATGGCTGGCCTGCCCCGTGCATCGGCCCTGAAGGGGGAGAGCATCTCCACCCCCCAGAGAGGGGCGCCCATGACGTTGGGCACATCCAGCCACCCCCCCGCGTTCCTCAGGTCAGCCACCACCCCCGTCAGATCCTCCCAGGCCCGCGGGTCCCCGGCGACCTCGGGATAGGAGAAGAAGAAGAGCCCCCTCGCCCCATGGGCTACGGCCAGGAAGCTCAGGGCGCGCATCTCCTCGCGGGTGGGCCTTCGGGTCCAGCCCTCCAGGGCGTGCCTCCCCCCGCCGAAGGCCTGGATCACCCCCCAGACCCTCTCCATGCCCAGCAGGGACACCGCCTCATCTATGCTGTCCGAGAGCCACGTCAGGGGCATGTGCGGGACCGGGTACTGGTCCATCATGAAGATCTCCAGGGAATCCTTGTACACCGGGATCATGTGGGGCCGCACCATGGCCGTGGCCGACCTTCGCCCCGGGTAGGCCCCCAGCACCATCTCGCGGACCTTCCCTATCACCTCCGGCGGGACGGATCTCAGTTCCGGCTCGTCGTTGAGGTAGAACCACACCCTCTGGCCGTCCCCCAGGGCCCCTTCCTTCTCCAGCACCTGGAGAAAGGGCCCCACCTTCTCGGGATCCCAAGGCGGGGTCAAAAGGCACCCCAGGCCCAGGCCGCGGCACTCCCGCAGGAATTCCACGGCGAAGCCTGCCTCGCTCCTGTAGCTCTGCACCGCGTTGAAACCGGCCTCCTTTATGCGCCCCAGGGAATCGATCTCCGCCCCGTAGAGCCCTATGGGGAACCCCTCGCCCGGATCGGCGGGGAGGAGGGGGAAGGGCGCCACCGAGGGTCCCCGGGGCCTCTCCCTGAGGACCGGCAGGGCGAAGAGGAACGTGGCCCCCGGCTCCTCCACCAGGCGCCTGAGGCGCCCC
>CAZOXN010000183.1:0-5791 GCA_964583655.1 uncultured Desulfarculaceae bacterium
CCCCAAGATGGAAGGGAAAGAGGTCTGCCGAAGGATCCGCCAGGCCGAGGCTACGCGCTCCATCCCCATCGTGATGGTGACGGCCAAGTCCGAGGAAGTTGACAGGATCGTCGGCTTCGAGATAGGCGCTGACGATTACATCACCAAGCCTTTCAGCATGAGGGAGCTGGTGCTCAGGGCCGAGGCCATCTTAAAGCGGACCCGTGAGCGACCCGAAACCCCCGGGGTCCTCCGTTTCGCGGGAGTGCTCATCGATCCCGATCGACACAGGGTGGAGGTGGATGGGCGGTCGGTGAAGCTGACCGCCACGGAGTTCCGACTCCTTCATCAGCTCGCGGCCAATGCCGGGAAGGTCCTGACCCGAGAGCTACTGCTGGACCGTGTTTGGGGATACACATACGAGGGTTATTCTCGCACAGTGGACACCCATGTCCGAAGGCTGAGAATGAAATTGGGAGGCGCGGGAAGGCTCATCGAGACCCTGCGGGGGGTAGGCTACCGATTCCGGGAGGCCCCATGAGGACCCGGCTTTCCTTTCACGTCTGGATCTTGGGGGGGTGTCTGCTGGTAGCCCTGTGCACTATCCTCCTGATGGGTTGGGTGCTCAGGTACTCCTTCAGGGATCTGATGGTGACTCAGATCAAGGATTCCCTCGCCAAGGACATAGCCTTGGTGCGCGCTTTGATCTCAGAGGGATGGATAAAGGAGTCGCATCGACGCTCCCTGGACGCACTGGCCGATGAGCTCGGGCACATGCTGGGCATGCGGGTCACCTTCATCGCCCCTGACGGGAGGGTGCTGGGCGACTCTCAGTTCGACGAAAAGGCCTTGCCCGGCATGGAGAATCACGCCTCCCGCCCGGAGGTGAGGGATGCCCTGAAGAGCGGACAGGGCTGGGGCCTGAGGCGCAGCGCGAGCCTGGGGACTGACCTGCTCTACGTGGCCGGCCTCCTGGGCACTGCGTACGAGCCCCAAATGGTCTTGCGGTTGGCCATCCCCCTGGACCGGGTGGACAGGGAGGCGGCGGCAACGGAGCGATCGATACTGTGGGCATCCCTTCTGGGGGTCCTCTTGGCCGTCGGGGTGGCCTACCTGGTGGCCCGTCGCATCGCCCGACCGGTGAAGGACCTGTCTCGGGCATCCCTCAGGATGATAAGGGACTTGGACACGATCTCCGAGAAGGTCTCCTCCTCCATCCTGCATCCCCACCCGAGGTTCCATAACACCCACGAGGTCGGCGACCTGGGAGAGGCCATCGATCAGATGGCAGGACAGCTCAGGAACGAGATCCAGGCCGTCACCTTGGAAAGGGACCGCCTGGAGGCGATCCTCACGGGCATGGTGGAAGGGGTCTTGGTGACCGACGGGGAGGGGAGGATAGTCTTGGTGAACCAGGCCTTGCGCCGAATGCTGCGGATGGATGCCGATCCCACAGGACGGACCCCTTTGGAGATGCTTCGAAGCGTTGACCTCCAGGAGGCACTGAAGCAAGTCCTGGGGGGCACCCAGCATGTATCCCTGGAGATCCGGACCCTCCCCCCCAATCCGAGGTATTTGGAGATCCACGTGGTGCGCCTCGCAGGGGAGGCCTTTCGGGCGGGGGCCGTGGCCGTGTTCCACGACATCACGGAGAGGAAACGGATCGAGGAGGTCCGCAGGGATTTCGTGGCCAATGTCTCCCACGAGCTCAGGACACCGCTGTCGGCCATCGCCGGCTCGGTGGAGACCCTCTTGGGCGGAGCGGTGGAAGACCCTCGATACGCCAGGCAGTTCGTTGAGATGATCCAGAGGCACTCAAGCCGTCTGAGAGACCTCCTGGAAGACCTCCTCGACCTGGCACGCATAGAGTCAGGAGAACCCCCGCCGCGCCGGGAGGAGATAAAGGTCGAGGAGTTGATCCACGCGGCCCTCGCCGCGGTCAGTCACCTGGCGAAGGAAAAGGAGATCGTACTGCTCGAAGAACTCCCGGATCGCGGTATTGCCCTCAAGGGAGACAGGAAACAAATGGAACAGGCCCTTGTTAACCTGCTGGAAAACGCTGTCAAATACACGGACTCAGGCGGCACCGTGACCGTCGAGGCCAAGCGAGAAGGAAGGGAAGTCCATCTCCTCGTCTCCGACACGGGCTGCGGCATCCCTGAGGAGCACCTCCCCCGCATCTTCGACAGGTTCTACCGGGTGGACAAGGCCCGCTCTCGCGAGATGGGGGGCACAGGGCTAGGCCTCTCCATCGTCAAACACGTGGCCCAGGCGCACGGGGGACGCGTGGAGGTGGAGAGCGCCCCGGGCCGAGGAAGCACCTTCAAGATAATACTGCCCGGATGATAGCCTCTGGCCTTCATCCCGGGAAGACCGCAGGGATCACCTGGACCTTGACCTGGGTCACCCCTGGGACCCTTGTGGCGATCTCCTCTACGCGCCCGATCAACTCTTCCTCCTCGCCCTCGGGTGCCCTGGTGCGGACGAAGACCTCCCCTCGCTTCGCCGAGACCTCCACATGGGGCTTCATGTCGATGAGGGCGGCCTTGACCTCCGAGGCCAGGACCAGATCATCCAGCGCCCTCTGAGATTCAGGGGTAGCCTGGAAGTTCTTCAGCTTGGCCGTGTGGCATATTATGTCCACGGCGTCGTCCACCGTGACTTTCTTGATGTGGAGGATCAGGTCGTACAGGCGAGGGTCGAATATGTCAACCCCGTAGAAGAGCTTGCCCCACTTTCTCCGCTCTTCGTCCACGGTCTTCACGTAACGGAGGGCCTGCCTGACTATCCCCTCCCGCTCCATCACGAGCTTCACCCGATCCTGGATGTCCGCCAGGATGAGGACCTTGAGGACATGCCCTACGTCCCTGAAAAAGAAGTGGTCTCCGAAACCATGATAGACGACATTGTCCTTCTGGACGAGCCTCAGGAGCGTGTTCTGGATGTAGGCCAGGTACTGTTCTTTTCCGTAAAGGAACCGCTCCAGGCTTGCGTGGGCGTCGTGGACGTCCTGCAGGAGCTTTATCTCGGGGATATTGAACTTCTCCGAGGCCTCCAAGAGGACCTCCCTGGCCATACACTGGTAGCCGAGTCGCTGGGCGACCTTTTCCGCCACCTCCTTGCCCCGGCTGTAGGCCCCCCTCGAGATGGTGACGATCGGCATGGGCTTCCCCCTTCGGGGAGCCAGCCCGAGCATAAGCGGGCCAGCATCCCGGATCCCCTCCCAGCAAACCACAGCACCCCAAGGCCGACGGATCGGCATCCCCGGCCCATGGGGGGGAGCCGAAAGTTGCGGAAGGACGGAGAAGAGGGTAGCAAAGGGGAGACCGAGATTCAAGGCGGCACGACGGATCCCTCGCGAGAAAGGGCGGAAACCGAAACTCCACACGCCCGTAACAGAGCCGTAACAGCGACCCTTCATCCTGTTTGGAAGAAGCCGGAAGGAATCCGGCTTCCATCCCCGAGCAGCGAAGAAGAGGAGAAAGGAGGATAATAGATGAGGAAAGTACCGATGCTTGTGGTAATGGCGATTCTGACAGCGGTCGGCATCCTCGCGGCGATCCCAGGCCACGGGGGGCCTTGGGCGCAAGAGAGGGTGAGCATCACTGGCTCCACCACGGTCCTCCCCATCGCCCAGAAGGCGGCCGAGGAATTCATGAAGAAACACCCTGAGGTGAAAATCTCGGTGGCCGGATCAGGTTCCGGCGACGGGATCAAGGCCATAATCGATGGCACAGCGGATATCGGCAATTCCTCCCGTGACATGAAGCAAAAGGAGTTGGAGGCCGCCAAGGCCAAAGGGGCGACGGTCGTCCGGCATGTGGTGGCCTACGACTGCATAGTGCCTGTGGTCCATCCCGCCAACAAGGTCTCGGATCTCACCCTGGAGCAGCTCAAGGGTATCTACACAGGCAAGATCAAGAGATGGAAGGAGGTGGGCGGTGAAGACAAGCCCATAGTGGTCATATCCCGAGATTCCAGCTCAGGGACCTTCGAGGTGTGGAACCACAAGGTCCTGAAGGACGAGAGGGTGAGGCCCGACGCACAGCTCCAGGCCTCCAATGGGGCCGTGGCGCAAGCCGTGGCCGGTAACAAGTACGCCATCGGATATGTGGGGATAGGCTATCTCAATCCGAAGCTGAAACCCCTCAGGGTCGGCGGAAAGGAGGCCAACGCCTCCACGGCCAGGGACGGCTCCTACCCCATATCGCGGGAGCTCTACATGTTCACCCGCGGTGAGCCCCAGGGACCCGTCAAGGCCTACCTCGACTTCGTCAAGGGCCCGGCCGGGCAGCAGATAACAAAGCAGGAGGGGTTCGTGCCACTGAGATGACCCTGCTGGAGGCGGCGGGGTCACTGCAACGCTGTCCCCCCAGGTGGCCTCGTCACCTCCTTGTAACATGGTTGTCACATTCTTGGAAACTCCGTTCAGGACCATAAGAAGCTGAGCTTGACCATTTCGCCAGGAGCGTTCAGGCGGATCCCGGATCGGTTCAGGGAAGGGCGAGATATCTGTACCCTTGCCTGCCCCAGCCCCTGTATCAAGTACAGGGCAGGCCTCGATGCCGCCTGAGTGACAGGCAGTAGGTTTTTTGTCTGATTCAAACGGGATCGGTTGGGGACGTGGCTTTTCCTCCCGGGTGAGGAAGCGGCGGAAACAAAGATAGAGAGGAAGGTGGCTTCGTGCAGGGGGAGAAGTGGGCGGGGCGTTTTTTCCTGGGATTCGCCAGTGTCTCCCTTCTGGTGATGGCATTGATCGTCCTTTTTCTCTTCAACGAGGGCGTCGCCATATTCAAGACCGTCAGCCCCAAGGATTTCTTCCTCGGCCGTGTCTGGTATCCCACATACGATCCGCCGGACTTCGGGATCTTCCCCCTCATCGTCGGGTCGGTGGTCGTGGCTGTGGCCTCCTCCCTCATCGCTGTGCCACTCGGGGTGGGATCTGCCCTCTATCTGGCTGGGGTTGCCGGGGCAAGGCTCCGTGAGGTGATCAAGCCCGCCATCGAGCTCCTGGCCAGCCTCCCATCGGTGGTCCTCGGGTTCCTGGGCATGGTCGTCGTCGCTCCATGGATGCAGGAGTTGCTGGACATACCTACCGGGCTAAATATCCTCAACGCCTCTGTCATGCTCGCCCTCATGGCCATACCCACCATCGCGAGCATATCCGAGGACGCGCTATATTCTGTCCCGCAGGAACTCCTGGAGGCGTCATACGCGTTGGGCGCCACCAGATGGGAGACCATGAGCAGGGTCCTAGTCCCCGGGGCCCTGTCCGGGATCTGCACAGCCGTCATCTTGGGGATGTCCAGGGCCATAGGGGAGACCATGGTCGTGCTTATGGTGGCGGGAGGGGCTGCCCAAATCCCTTCCAGCATATTCGATTCGGTCCGGCCCATGCCCGCCTCCATCGCGGCGGAGATGGGGGAGGCGCCTCACGGAAGCAATCATTACCACGCCCTGTTCGCCATCGGGATGGTCCTCTTCTTCTTGACGTTCGCCTTCAACTTGGTGTCGGCCTGGCTGTCACAACGATTCCAGCAGAGAGGTTCGGCCACGCTGTGAAAGGTCAACTCAAGACAAGGAGACGCCGCGAGAAAGCGGCCTTCGCCTCTCTTCGATGTGCCTCGTCTCTGGTACTGGCGGCCTTGGGGGGAATCATCCTTTTCCTTGTCATCCAGGGCATCGGGGCCTTGAGCTGGGGCTTTCTCACAGACTTCCCGAGGGATTCCATGACCAAAGGGGGGATCTTTCCCGCCATAGTCGGGACGCTGCTCCTGACCTTGGGGGCCATATTGGTGGCCCTCCCCTTGGG
>CAZOXN010000184.1:0-5772 GCA_964583655.1 uncultured Desulfarculaceae bacterium
AGTCTATCCATGGTGCCCGCCCTTTCAAGACCCAGCTTCGTCTCTTGGCCTGTCCTTTTGCCTGTTTCCTCTCAGCGTTCCCACCAGCCGACGAGACACCGGGAAAGCGCATTGGACTCCCATGCAATCGGTCGGTTGCGCGTTATGCAAGGGGCCCTGTCTTCCGGGTTTAGCGGGATGAGGGGTGGGCACCCGTCGGGGGGGAGAGGCAAGGGAAGCCGGGCCTTCACGGCCGGCAAGGGGCGAGTATTTTCCGCCTGCCCGCGGTAGCCCGGGAACGGCTCACACAGGGGCAAGGAGGCCAAGAGGCCTGGGGCCATCCCAGGGCGGCCAGATGAGAGTTGGGGATCAGCCCCCTTTTCCACGGGGTTGACACCGGGGGCTTTTTCTGATATTAGATTGCGCCGTCGCTCCGTGGTGTGTGCAGCTGGTGCGTTTCCGCTTTCTTGGGTGGGTAAGCCAAAGCCTTGGTCCCATCTTTCGGGTGCCAGGGCTTTCGCTATGTTTGTCGATGCTCGCTCAGGGGCCCTGAAACGAGGCCATGCCGCTAGGAGGGCTGCGCAAAGGCCGAGACCGCATCGAGGATTGGGAGGCCGCTGTGATCAATCTCGACCAGACCCTGATCATCCAGATGATCAACTTCCTGGTGCTCCTTTGGATCCTCAACCGTTTTCTCTACAAGCCGATCCTCAAGATCCTCGACGACCGCAAGGCGAGGATCCAGGCATCGGAGGGGGAGGTGGAGGAGTTGAAGGCCCGCGCATCCGAGCAGTGGGACTCCTATCAAAGACAACTCCAGGAGGCCAGGATCGAGGCCAATGCCGAGAAGGAGCGCATCAAGGCACAGGGGGCCGAGGCCGAGCGAAGGCTACTGGAAGAGGCCAGGGCCGAGGGTTCTCGTCTGGTCGAGGACTCCAGGAAGATGATCCAGGAGGAGGTCTCCAAGGCAAGGGATCTACTCAAGGCGCAGGCGAGCGCAGTGGCCTCCGAGATGGCCTCGAAGATCTTGGGGAGGAGCCTCCAATGAGTGGGAAATCCCTTCCTGGATGGGTTGCGTGGTCCCTGGGGGCGGCTTCATGGATCCTGCCTGCGGTCATCTTGGCCTCGGGGGGGCACGAGGAGATCGAGAGCCCCTTTTCCCTGGTCATGCGCATCGTCAATTTCGTGTTGCTGGCAGCTCTCCTCTACTATTTCTTGAACAAGCCCGTACGGAATTTCCTCAATCGCAGGCAACAAGGGGTGCGCGAGGCCCTGGAAGAGGCCCAAAGGGCTAGAGAAGAGGCCGCGGCCCGGTACGCGGAGACGGAACAGAAACTCGCTCAGGCCCAAAGAGAGATGGAGGAGCTGAAGGGGATGCTCCTGGACCAGGGGAGGGCGGAAAAGGAGAAGATCCTGGCCAACGCGGAGAGGGAGGCACAGAAGATACGCCGCCAGGCGGAGATAGCCGCGGAGCAAGAGGCCAAGAAGGCCCAGTTCCTCTTGAGGAGGGAGGCCGTGGAGCTGGCCTCCCAGATGGCCGAGGCCCTCTTGAAGGATCGGATAGGGCCCGAGGACCATGACCGAATCCTCCGGGAATACGTGGAGAATCTGGGGAAGACAGCCTGATGAAAGGGATCATCGCAAGAAGGTACGCCAGGGCCCTCATTGGGATTGGGCAGGAAGATGGCAATTATGAGAATTACGGACAGGAGCTCAAGTCCTTCGACGAGGCCTTGAGCCTGAGCCCCGAACTCAGGGCAGTGATGGAGAACCCGATATACGGCAAGGATCAGAAGAAGGCGCTCTTTCATGCCTTGAACTCGGAGCTTCGGGTTTCTCCCACGATCATGAACTTCATCCTCCTGCTCATCGACAAGCGAAGACTAGGTTATTTCACGGAGATCGTGCGGATTTATGGCGAGATGGCCGACGAGGTCGCTGGGAGGAGTCGCGCCAAGGTGACATCCGCAGTGACTTTGTCCCCTCAGGCGGTGGAGGCCATAAAGAAGAGACTGTCATCCATTACGGGCAAAGAGGTCATCCTCACGCTGGAGGTAGACCCCCAACTCATCGGAGGGGTGGTGACACAGATTGGGGGCGTGACCTACGACGGGAGCATAAGGACCCAACTGGAGAATCTCAGAGAATCTCTAATGAAGGGGTGATCCATGGCTGTGCAGATAAAGGCGGAGGAAATCAGTCAGATCATCAGGGCGCAGATCAAGGACTATGAGAAGAAGATCGAGATGTCAGAGACAGGGGTCGTCCTCTCGGTGGGAGACGGGATAGCCCGCGTCTACGGTGTGGAGAATTGCATGTCCATGGAGTTGTTGGAGTTCCCCCACGGTATCCTCGGCATGGCCCTGAACCTGGAAGAGGACAACGTGGGCGTGGCCATCCTGGGTGAGGACACTCACATCAAGGAGGGCGACATGGTCAAGCGCACAGGCAGGATCGCCCAAGTGCCTGTGGGGGACGGGGTCATAGGGCGGGTCTTGGACCCGGTGGGGAATCCCTTGGATGGCAAGGGGCCTGTGGAGACAAAGGAGTTCAGGCGCATAGAGATGGTTGCCCCTGGGGTGGTGGCGAGGCAGCCGGTGAAGGAACCGATGTATACCGGATACAAGGCCGTGGACGCCATGACACCAGTGGGAAGGGGGCAGCGCGAGCTCATCATAGGCGACCGGCAGATCGGCAAGACGGCCATGGTGGTCGACGCCATAATAAACCAGAGGGACTCGGACATCATCTGTATCTATGTGGCCATAGGCCAGAAGAAGTCCACGGTGGCCCAGGTGGTGGAGGCCTTCAGGCGACACGGGGCCATGGACTACACGGTGGTGGTCTCCGCCTGTGCCAGTGATCCAGCCACCCTACAATACATCGCCCCGTACTCCGGCTGTGCCATGGGGGAGTACTACAGGGATTCAGGCCGCCATGCCCTGATCGTATATGACGACCTCTCAAAGCAGGCGGCAGCGTACCGCCAGATCTCCCTCCTCCTCAGGCGTCCCCCCGGACGAGAGGCCTTCCCTGGCGACATCTTTTACAACCACTCTCGACTCTTGGAGCGTGCGGCCAAACTCAACGACGAATTGGGCGGAGGCAGCCTGACGGCACTGCCCATCATCGAGACCCAGCAAGGAGACGTCTCCGCCTATATCCCCACCAACGTCATCTCCATCACCGACGGACAGATCTACCTGGAGCCTGGGCTCTTCTTCTCCGGCGTCAGGCCGGCCGTCAACGTGGGGCTTTCGGTCTCCAGGGTCGGTGGCAGCGCCCAGGTCAAGGCCATGAGACAGGTGGCAGGGAGCCTGAGGCTGGACCTGGCTCAATATCGAGAACTGGAGGCCTTTGCGCAGTTCGGCAGCGAGCTGGACAAGGCGACCCAAGCCCAATTGAACAGGGGGGTGCGCCTGGTGGAGGTCCTCAAGCAGCCGCAATATCAGCCCATGCCGGCCGAGAAGCAGATCCTGATAATCTATGCTGGCACCCGTGGGTTTTTGGACAAGTACCCGGTGGAGGCCGTGCAGCGCTACGAGAAGGAGCTATTCGAGTTCGTCGATGCCAAGCACCCGTACATCTTCCAGGAGCTGAGGGAGAGATGGGTGATCAGCGACGAGCTCGACCAGAAGATCCAGAAGGCCCTCCAGGAGTTCGACTCCGTGTTCCACGTCCAGGCGTGAGGGCCATCACTCCTTCGCGGTACAGAGGCGGGAAGAGACCTCGATGGCGACCTTGAGAGACATCAGAAGGAAGATAGCGGCGGTAAGGAAGACCCAGCAGATCACTCGCGCCATGAACATGGTGGCCTCGGCAAAGCTGCGCGGGGCCCAGGAGAGGATGGTCGCGTTCCGGCCTTACGCGGAGAAATACGCCGAGGTCATGAGATCGGTGGCGCAGAGGGTGGAGGCGGATGCCCATCCCCTCTTGGTCAGGCGCGAGGTCAAGAAGGTGGGCGTGCTCCTGGTGACTTCTGACCGTGGGTTGTGCGGCAGCTTCAACACCAACCTCATCGCGAGGGCCGAGAAGGAGATGAAGGCCCGTGCGGCCCAGGGAGAGCAGGTCTGCTTCTTCGCCGTGGGCAGGAAGGGGCGGGACTACTTTCGCCGTCGCAAGGCAGAGATCCGTGGCAGTTATGTGGATAACCGAAAGATCACCTACGATCTCGCGGCCAGGGTAGCCGAGGATCTCATCACTTCCTATGTCCAAGAGGAACTGGACGAGGTGTTCTTGGTGTACAGCCGGTTCGTCAACCTGGCCGTGCAGAGGCCTGCCCTGGAGGGGCTCTTGCCGTTCGTCCCTGCCGAGGCGGCCAAGGAAGGGGAATCGGCGGGCTCCGCGGTGGACTACCTCTACGAGCCAGAACCGCACATCCTCTTGGAGGCGATCCTGCCCGAGCAGATTCGCGTCCAGGTCTACCATGCCCTGCTCGAGACCAACACCAGCGAGCAGGCCGCCCGCATGACGGCCATGGACAACGCGACGCGCAATTGCAAGGAGATGATAGATCGCCTCACTTTGGTCTACAACAAGGCCAGACAGGCCTCCATCACCAAGGAGTTGATGGACATCGTGGGTGGGGCCGAGGCATTGAAAAAATGATACATGATGCATGATGCATGATTCGGAGAGGAGATGGAAGCAGCCTATCTGATTCGTGCATATTGTGGCGGTGGGTCCTGTATCGGGAATCCAGAACCAAGCATCCAGGAGGCTTCACCATCTGAGGAGGACAGGCGAGCATGAACATCGGGAAGATCGTTCAGGTCATCGGGAACGTTGTGGACGTGGCGTTCGAGGAGGGAAAGCTCCCCCCCCTGCTCAATGCCCTCACCGTGACCAACCGAACCATCGATGACACCGAGGACAACCTAGTCATCGAGGTCGCGCAACACCTGGGGGATAATGTGGTGCGCTGTATCGCCATGGATACTACCGATGGCCTGCGTCGCGGGATGCCGGTGAAGGACACGGGGGCCCCCATCTCCATGCCCGTGGGGCACGAGACACTGGGGCGGGTCCTCAACGTCGTGGGCCGGCCGGTGGACGGGCTTGGACCGTGCGTTGCAAAGAAGTATTACCCGATCCATCGCCCCGCCCCATCCTTTGTGGACCAGGATACGAGCGTCACGGTGCTGGAGACAGGGGTCAAGGTCATCGATCTGCTGGTCCCGTTTCCCAGGGGCGGCAAGATGGGCATGTTCGGCGGTGCAGGGGTGGGCAAGACGGTGGTGATGATGGAGATGATCCACAACATCGCCATGAAGCATGGGGGGATCTCCGTCTTCGCTGGCGTGGGGGAAAGGACCCGGGAGGGCAACGACCTCTACCTCGAGATGAAGCAATCCGGTGTCATCAACAAGGCCGCCTTGATTTACGGCCAGATGACGGAACCCCCAGGGGCCAGGGCGAGGGTGGCCCTCTCCGCCCTCACTGCGGCGGAGTATTTCCGCGACGAGGAGGGCCAGGACGTGCTCCTCTTCATTGACAATATCTTTCGCTTCACCCAGGCCGGCTCGGAGGTCTCCGCCCTCCTAGGGCGCATGCCAAGCGCAGTGGGCTACCAGCCTACCCTCGGCACCGACCTGGGGGAGCTCCAGGAGAGGATCACCTCTACCACCAAGGGGTCCATCACCTCGGTCCAGTGCGTCTACGTCCCGGCCGATGACCTGACGGACCCGGCCCCAGCCACCACCTTCGCCCACTTGGATGGGACCGTGGTGCTCTCCCGGCAGATCGTGGAGCTGGGCATCTACCCTGCAGTGGACCCGCTGGACTCCACCAGCC
>CAZOXN010000185.1:0-5740 GCA_964583655.1 uncultured Desulfarculaceae bacterium
GGGCCTGGGGGCCCTGGCCGTGTGGGGGTTCCCTGGGTGGGGCTGCTGGGGGTGGGTCCTGGTGGGTGGCGTTGTCACCACCTTTTGGGCCCTGGCAGGGCAACGCTGCTGGAGATGGCTCCAGAGGGTGGCCGTCTCGGGCCTCATAGCCCTTTGTTGTGTGATGACCTACCTGGTCTTCCTCAAGTACGGCTGGGGCCGTCTGACCGAAGTGCCGCCCAGGGGTGGGATGCCGTTGATGGCCGGGATCGACCTGGTCATCGCCATGCCCATATCCTGGCTGCCCCTGGTGTGCGACTACTCCCGCTTCGCCCGAGGCAGTTCCCCTGCGTTCTGGGGGACCTGGATCGGGTACTTCCTGGTCAGCTCCTGGATGTACGTGATCGGTCTCGGGGCCGCGGTGGCCACTGGCTCCGAGACCCCTGACGCCATGGTGATGGAGCTCATGGTCAGTTGGGGTCTTGTGATCCCGGCCCTCATCATAGTGCTCTTCTCCACCTTCACCACCACCTTCCTGGACATCTACTCCACGGCCATCTCCTCCATGAACGTGTGGCCTGGGCTGGGGCAGGCCCGTGGGGTCGCATCCTGCGGGGTCCTGGGCACGGCCCTGGCGATGATCCTGCCGGCCACGGCTTACGAGGGCTTTCTCCTCTTCATCGGCTCGGTCTTTTGCCCCCTGTTCGGGGTCGTCCTCGCCGACTACTTCATCCTTCGGAGGGGCAGTTACGACCTGGAGGCCTTGTACCGCGGAGAGGCTTACTGGTACCTAGGGGGATTCAACCCATGGGCCTTCGGGGCCTGGGCCGTGGGATTCGGCCTCTATCATCTCTTGCAGCGGACCACCTCCATCGGGGCCTCCATACCCAGCCTCGTGGCCGCAGGGATCCTTTACCTGCTCCTCATGAGGTCCGTTGGCCTGGGCTTCGGAGGGATTCGCAAGGAGGCGCGAGCCTCTATGTGATCCGCCACAGATCCCTGGCTAGCGGAGGTGGCGGGGCCTCCGGGAGCTCGGGCTCAGAGAGCCTGGCCTTGCGCACTAGGTAGGCGGTGGCCTCTCCCACCAGCCTCACCCGGTTGGCCTTGCCCTCCACAGGGACCCAATCCCCATCCAGCCATGCCACGATGTCCCCGGAGAAGGCCTCCTGGAGCTCGACATCCAGGTGAGCGGTGAGGTGATAAACCTTGCCCACGGGCTCCGGCTCCATGGCCAGCAGGCGCCTCGATTCCTCCTCCGAGGCAGTCTGAAAGCGCAGGGAGAGAGGCTCCTTCCTGGCCAGGTTGTCCACCAGGTAACTCCTCCCTGCCCCCAGGGCACCGAAGGCCCCGATCCTCCAGTTGTAGAACGCGCTGAGCGGGTCATCCAGGACCCTGCCTCCGGTCTTCCATCTCCTGACCCCGCCCCTTCGGGGATCCGGATTAAGCCGATGTTCCACGTACCCGGCCCGATCGCCATCGAAGGTCAGGACCTTCCTCTTCCAAGCCCCCTTTCTGGAGACCTGATCTGCGTGCCACAACGGGAGGAGCCTCCCATGTGTCTCGGACCACTCCATGAGGGAGGCAAAGAGGTCGGTCCTCTGCAGGGTGACCAAACCCAAGACCCCCTGGAGGTGAGTCTCCAAGGTGGCCAGGTACTGGGCCGTGGCCTTGATCCTCTGAAACCGGATCTCCCCCGAGGCCACATCTGCCAAGAGCGGGCACCTGGCCCTGTACTGAAGCCCCTCCCCCACCAGGGCCTTTACGGCCCCATGCCCGGAAGGTCCCCCTGCCATCGCAGCCCGGTGCAGGGCTTGACCAGGCACCCGTACGGAGCCCAGCGCGACCAGTGCCGCCTTCATGAAGCCTCGGCGGGACCATATCAACGGGCGATCCTCCATCTTTTTGTCCAAGGGACCTCCATGTCCTGAGGGGCCGCGGGCCCTCGGCATGGGGGGGCCACGCCCCAAGGCCGACTCCGGACCCTTGATATCGTATAACATCGAGGCGCTAGAGGCCAGGGCATGGACCCCAGGGCGCCCAAGGCTAGGGAACCTGGCTCGGGCTGGGTCCTGTCTTGACCCGACCCAGGCGAAGACGGGTCCCTTCCAGCGCCCCTTGGGCCGAAGAGTGTTTGACAACTCCCATGGCATGACATAGGATCGTGCTATGGCCTGAAGGCCGGAGGAGATGGCTCCACCAACGGTTTCTCTCACGGAAAGGAGGTCGAGACCATGTGGGTCAGATTGCTTTTCATTCCGCTGTTGTTGTTGGTGCTGGTGGCAGGGTGCGCACCGCCTTCGTATTTCGGGGTCCCTGACAGGGCATTGATCGCCCCAGCCGAATTCAGGGAGACAGAGGCGGCCATTGCCGCGGCGGAGAAGTTCCCTGGGGCGAAGCATTGTCCGGACAAGATCGCCAAGGCCAAGGCGCTGGCGAAACAGGGGGTAGAGACCTACTGGGCCTGCCGCACTGCTGAGGCCATGGCCAAGTTGGCCGAGGCCCGCAAGCTGGCCAAAGAGGCAGAGGCCTGCCAGCCCCCTCCACCTCCGCCCCCTCCACCTCCGGCCCCCAAGGCACCCGCGCCTCCTCCTCCACCCAAGAAGGAGATCAGCCTGAAGTGGGTCTACTTCGACTTCGACAAGTACGTCTTGACTCCTCAGGCCAAGGCGACACTGGACCAGGCCGCGGCGACCCTCAAGGAGAACCCTTCCCTGGTGGTGGAGCTGGCCGGCCACACAGACGCCATAGGGACCGATTCCTACAACAAGGCCTTGAGCGAGAAGAGGTCCAAGGCGGTCTTCGATTACCTCGTCTCCAAGGGCATAGCAGCTAGCCGCCTCAAGATCGTGGCCTTCGGCGAGGCCAAACCGGTGGCCCCCAACAACACCGACGAGGGGCGGGCCAAGAATCGGCGGGTCGAACTGAGGATAATCTCTAAGTAGTCTCTTAAGGTCAGGCCATCTCCTCTCGCGGGGAGGGAGGCCCCTCAGGACAGCCCGAGGGGGACGCCCCTTCGGGCCCTGGGGGGGCCCCTCCCCTTCGTTCAGTTCACGAAGGACGTCTCTATGACCTCCTTCGGGCTCACCTTCCTGCGGACCTCCTTTGTCCGATACCAGAGATCCGCGGCCCGTTCCACCACATGGTACAGGCCCCCAGGCCTCTCCCCTGTCCCGAAGTAAGACTTGTTCTCCTGTGGCCCGTAGAAACGGACCTCCTTGAGATACTGCGCCAGGGCCTCGGGCTTATCCCCTGTGAACCTCGCCATAATGGAGTGCGCCTCTTCAGGATGCCCCTTTTGGAACTCCAGCGCCTCGTACCAAGCCTTGACGATCTTCTTGACATCCTCTCCACGGGCCTTGATGAGCTGTGGGCTCACGGCAAGGGTGTCCACCACCGCACCCGGGGTCTTTCCCATGTCCACCAGGAGATGACCCTTGCCCTGCTCCAGGGCCTTGGAGAGATACGGCTGCCAGGCGGCTACGGCATCGGCCTTCCCAGCCACGAATTCGGATACGGCATCGGCCGGCTTCATATCGGTCCAGTTGACATCGGAGGCGCTCATCCCGTTCTGCGACAGGACGTACCCCACCCAGAACAGGGTCGTGCCCCCCTTGTGGCCAGTCAGGACCTTCCCCTTGAGATCCGCGAGGGTCTTTATGGATTGCTTGGCCACGATACCGCTGCCCTCTCGGCACTCGCTCAAGGCCAGGAACTGCCTCACCGGTATCCCCTGGGCCGCGGCTATGACATGGGCATCCACTGTGGTCCCGATCCCTTGGATCCGCCCGGCCCCATAGGCGGCCCTCCTGTCCGCCAGGGCCTCGATGACCTTCACCTCCACATCGATCCCCTTCTCCTTGAAGAGGCCCTTCTCCTGGGCGAGGTACAGGGGGGCGTACCCTATCCACTTGGAGACCCCGATCACTACCTTCTCCTTGCCCCACGCACCCCCTGTGAGGACTGCCAGGCACATGGAAATGGCACCGACGCTGACCACACACCTTCTCATGACACCTCCTCCGCTGAGACGGCCTTGGGCCGCGATCGAAGTCGTGGAAAGAGAGCCCCGTGTCCTTTCGCTTCAGGCCCTTGCGAGGCCCCAAGAGAGTAGAACATGCGCGTCGGAACCGTGTCAAGGATGGCTGAGGACGGGGTCAGGACCTCTGGAGTCGGAAGGCGGTGAAGCCGTCCATGGCGTGACGGTGGGGGAATGTCCGAAACAGACCGTCTCGCCCCACGAGGTCCTGAGCGGGCCCGGGCAGGCCCTGGGGCGTGAGGAGCAACCGGAGCCCCCGCACCTCTCGCTGGATCCACTCCAGGACCTCCTGGGACTCCTCCCGGGTGTTGGTGCAGACGCTGTAAAGGATGATCCCCCCCCTCTTCAGGAGGGGAAGCAAGGCCGTGAGCAAGGCCTTCTGGATGGATGCCATCCTCTGGAGGTCCCCTGGTCCCCTCCTCCACTTGGTGTCGGGATGCCTGCGGATAACACCCAGGCCGGTGCAAGGGGCGTCGAGAAGGATACGGTCGAAGGCCTCCAGGGCCATGGGAGGGGTCCCCTCGAGGTCTGCGCAAATGGCCTCCACACGTTTGATACCGAGCCTTCGGCACTCCCGCGCCATCATCCTCAGTCGGCCATGGTGCACGTCCACAGAGACCACCTGCGCCCTTTGGTCTGTGAGCTGTCCCAGGTGCGTGCCCTTGCCCCCGGGGGCGGCACATGCATCCAGGACCCTCTGTCCAGGGCTGACATGGAGCCAGTGGGAGATGAGTTGGGCCGCTTCATCCTGGACCTGAAACTCCCCCCTTCGAAAGGACTGCAGTTCCAAAAGCGGCTTCGGGATATGCACGAGCCTGAGCCCCTCCGGGCTGTAAGGGGTGGGGACGCATTCCACCCCCTCGGCCCGCAGTGCCTCGGAGAGTCCCTCCCGCGTGATCCTCAGGGTGTTGGTCCTCACGGTCAGGGGCGGGGGCTCGTTGTTTGCCCTGCACAATGCCCAGGCCTCCTGCTCCCCCCACTGGGCCATCCAATATTCCGCCATCCACAGGGGGTGGGAGGTCTCCTGTGCGATCCTCTCGGCAACCGGGAGGGAAGGATCCACCTGTGTCAGGACCTGGCCTTGGCGATGGATTTCCCTGAGCACTGCGTTGACGAAGGAGACAGCGTGGGCTAGACCTATGGCCCTCGCAAGCTCCACGCTCTCATTTATGGAAGCCCGGGCTGGGATCCGGTCCAGGAAGAGGACCTGATAGGCCCCCATCCGGAGGAGCGTGAGGAGCTTCGGGTCAATGCCATCCAGGGGGCGCGCTGAGACTCGGGACAGGGCCCTGTCCAGGGTCCCCTGCCAGCGAATGGTCCCGAACACGAGCTCGCTTGCCAGCCTGCGATCTGGCTGGGCAAGACCTCCTCTTCGCCCGAGACGGGATGCCAGCAGGAGATCCGGATATGCCCCATCCCTGTGGGTCCTCCACAGGACCTCCCATGCGAGGCGCCTTCCCCCCCGATCCCGTGCTTGGGCCTTGGGCATCTCCTCCTAGACAGGGCCTCAGCTCCTCGCCATGGCCAGGAGCCTCTGGATCCTCTTTTCCATGGGTGGATGGGTGCTGAAGAGGCTCAGGACGCCCCCCCCACGAAGGGGATTGACTATGAACATGTGGGCCGTGGCAGGATTGGCATCCATGGGGACGAGCTCCGCCCCCGTGTGGAGCTTCTCCAAGGCCCTGGCCAGGTACCTCGGCTCTCCCACCAGCTGGGCCCCGCCCT
>CAZOXN010000186.1:0-5735 GCA_964583655.1 uncultured Desulfarculaceae bacterium
GCCCACATCGTGGTCTTACAGCGAGGCCAAGAGATGAGGGGTTACGAAGCGTTGCTGGATCGCCTACAATCGTTTTCTGGGGTGACTGGTGCCAGTCCCTTCATCATAAGGGAGGTGATCCTTCAAGGACCCAGCAGGGCCGGTGGCGCCGTGGTGAGGGCCATAGACCCTGCCACCGCTGGCACTGTGCTCCCCTTGAGGAGGATCCTGAAGGCCGGGACCGTCAAGGAACTCGATCCCTCACCCGGAGGGGGGCCGCCTGGGATCCTTTTGGGCAAAGAACTCATGAATTACCTCGGGTGCGGGGTGGGAGACACGGTGGTGCTGGTCTCCCCACTGGGTACCTTGACTCCCTGGGGCAACCTTCCGAAATGGAAGAGGTTCCAGGTGAGGGGGTTCTTCGACTCCGGATACTGGGAGTTCGATTTCAAGCTCGCGTACCTCTCCCTGAGCGTGGCCCAGGAGGTCTTCGAGATACCTGGAAGGGTCACAGGTGTGGAGCTACGGGTGGAAGATGTCTATCGGGCAGGGGAGGTCAGAAGGCAGATCCAAAGCTCGGACATTGGGACAGAGTATCTGGCTGAGGACTGGATGCAGAGGAACCGCAACCTCCTCTTCGCCTTGGGGATGGAGAAGAAGGTCATGTTCGTGATCCTCTTCTGCATAGTCGGGGTGGCGGCCCTCTTGATCATCAGTATCCTCGTGATGATGGTGATGGAGAAGCAGAAGGAGATCGCAATCCTGAAGGCCATGGGGGCCCGCTCCATAGAGATAATGAGGATCTTCGTGTTCCAAGGGCTGTTGATCGGTTTGTTGGGCACACTGCTCGGGTGCACGGGTGGCCTCCTCATTTCCTGGAACCTGGAGCGTGTGGTGGGCTGGATCGAGCGTGCAGTGGGTATCCAATTTCTCCCCGGAGACGTGTATTATATCAGCGAGCTGCCCTCCAGGGTCAACCTCGTGGACGTAGGGATCATCGTGGGGGTGACACTCCTGATCAGCCTCTTGGCTAGCGTATACCCTTCTTGGAGGGCAGCGAGGCTCGATCCAGTGGAAGGGCTTCGCTACGAGTGAGCCTTGGATGGATGACTCGACTCTGTTTCTCGGACTGGGAGACATCCCCTGGGCCTGGCGTCTGCCACGCCGAAGCGCGGACAGGTCATGGGTAGGACGGTGCTCATTGAAGGGTCGCTCCCTTCGGGGTAAGGGCTGATGGGTGAAGGCTTCATCAGCGTCCAAGGGGTGACGAGGAGATTCATCAAGGACTCACAGGTGATCGAGGTCCTTCGGGGGATCGATCTGGAGGTGCAGCGCGGGGAGGCCGTATCCATCGCAGGGGCATCCGGGGTCGGCAAGAGCACCCTCATCCATATCATGGGGACGCTCGATAGGCCCACCACCGGCCGTGTGCTCTACGAGGGTCAGGACGTTTTCCGGTTGGATGAGCGGGGCCTGTCCAGGTTTCGCAACAGGGCCATCGGTTTCGTCTTCCAGTTTCATCATCTCCTGCCGGAACTCACGGCCTTGGAGAACACCATGATGCCAGCCTTGATAAGTGGGATGTCGCGGCCTCAGGCAGTGACGGCAGCACAGGAGGTGCTGGCGCAAGTGGGGCTTTCCCATCGCCTGAGGCATAAGCCAGGGGAGCTCTCCGGGGGTGAACAACAGAGGGTGGCCATAGCCAGGGCCTTGGTCCTCAAGCCCCAGGTCGTCTTGGCGGATGAGCCCACCGGGAACCTGGACAGACGCACCGGGGAAGGGGTGGAGGATCTCCTGTTGAAGATGCAAAGGGAACTCTGTGCGACCCTGGTGGTGGTCACCCACAACCCAGGCCTGGCGCAGAAGATGGACCGCAGGATGGAGCTGGTGGACGGCCGGTTCACGGAACGCAACGCGAAGGCGACACAAGGAGGGGAGACGCGATGAGACGCCCTTGGGAGTGCCTCCTGATGGCAGTGGCCTTTCTCCTGGCCTCGGCCTTGACGGCGAGGGCAGCCGGCGATTCCGGAATCGAGCTTCTTCCTCTCCAGGTCTTCAGCGGGGAGAAAGACGCTGAAGATACGCGGATCCTCATAGAGGGGGTAATGGCCGCTCGGCTCCAGGGCGAGGAGGGCCTGAAGGTCATCCACAGGACCGGGGAGAAGGCACCTCCGGAGGGATACAGCGAGGAGCAGGCGAGGGCACAGGGGGAAAGGGACAAGGTCGGATGGGTCCTGTGGGGTAGCCTCACTCAAGCCGGGAGGCTGCTCAGCCTGGATCTCCGCCTTCTCTCCGTTGCCGGAACCACACCCGCGAGCACCATCTTCGTTCAGGCGTCCGACCGCGAGCAGCTCTTGGCACAGATGGACGCAGAGACCGAGAAGCTCCTATCGAGGATCATGGAAAGGAAGAAGGTGGTGGAGATCCGGGTGGAGGGGAACCGGCGTATCGGCGCGGATGCGGTCCTGCTCAGGACCAAGGTGAGGGTGGGAGATGATTACTCCCCCCATCGCGTCCAAGCGGATATCCGAGAGATAGATAAGATGGGCTATTTCGAGGACGTGCAGGTCCAAGTGGAGGACGCCAAGGGCGGTAAGGTCGTGGTCTTCCTGGTGAAGGAGAAGCCGACGGTCCGGGAGGTGGTCATCACCGGCAACGACAAGATCGACACGGACAAGATACTGGAGGTGGTGACGATCCAGCCCCAGAGCATCCTGAACTATCAGGCCTTGCGGGACACGGTGGAGAAGATAAAGAAGCTCTACCAGGAGAAGGGCTTCTATGGGGCCCAGGCCTCCTATGAGCTCAAGGAACTAGAGGGGAATCAGAAGGGGGTAGTCTTCAAGATCCAGGAGGGAAAGAAGTTCTGGATAAAGACCATATCCTTCGAAGGCAATGAGCGTTTCAATGACAAAGAGCTCAAGGGCCAGATGAAGACCAAGGAGAAGGATTGGCTCCACTGGTTCACGGACTCAGGGGTCTTGGACCAGGAGACGCTGAAACAGGACGTGGAGCGCCTCTCCAGCTTCTACTACAACCAAGGTTTTCTCAAGAACCGCATAGGCACCCCGAGGATCGAGAACGACGATGAGTGGATCTATATCACCATAAGCGTGGAGGAAGGGGACAGGTACAAGATCGGATCCTTGAGACTGGAAGGGGACCTCCTCGAGGCGCAAGAGGTCATGTTGAAGTCCCTCAAGGTCCGCGAAGGGGATTTCTTCAACAGGGACCTGCTCCGCAAGGAGATCCTGGGTATCACCGAGCGTTACGCTGACCAAGGTTATGCGTATGCGGACATAAAGCCCACCACTCAGGTGAACGACGCGGAAAAGACAGTGGACATCGTCCTGAGAATCCAGCAGAAGCAGAAGGTTCACATCGGGAGGATAAGGATCACCGGCAACACCAAGACCAGGGACAAGGTGATCCGGCGAGAGCTGCAGCTCAACGAGGGTGACACATTCAGCAGCACTGCCCTGAAGAAGAGCAACGAGAGGCTCAAGGCGCTCAAGTATTTCGAGGAGGTGAACGTGACCACAACCCCGGGCCCCACAGAGGAGGTGGTGGACCTCAACGTGGAGGTCAAGGAACAGCAGACAGGGAGCTTCTCTGTGGGGGCTGGGTACAGTTCCGTCGACAAACTGGTGGGGGTGGCGGAGATAACCCAGACCAATCTCTTCGGCCGGG
This sequence comes from uncultured Desulfarculaceae bacterium, assembly GCA_964583655.1. Taxonomy (GTDB): domain Bacteria; phylum Desulfobacterota; class Desulfocorpusculales; order Desulfocorpusculum; family Desulfocorpusculum; genus CAZOXN01. Next base: position 3,670 of record CAZOXN010000186.1, read on the forward strand.
GGTACAAGGTTCGACTGAAGGCCGAGATAGGGAGCAAGAGGCAGTACTACGATTTCTCCTTCCTCGACCCGTATCTCTTCGACACTCGCGTTGCCATGAGGTTTGACCTCTTCAACATCGAAAGGGAGTACGTGGAGTTCACCCGACGCGCCCAGGGCGGTGATCTCCTATTCGAAAGGCCCTTGGACTTCATCTCGCCCAGGTTGAGGGGGATGATCGGTTACCGAGTGCAGGACGTGGAGATGAGGGACATAGACGAGGACGCTGCCCAGATCTTCAAGGACCAGGAAGGGCGCTATCTCACCAGCGAGATCCTGGCGAGTCTCACTTGGGATACCCGAAACCACCCACTCTACCCATCTCGTGGCACCAACACGGCCTTGACCACGGAGTTCGCCGGGCTCGGGGGGGACACACAGTTCGTGAAGCACGTGATCTCCTCAGCCTGGTATTTCCCCGTGGTCTGGGATACGGTGTTCATGGTCAGGGGCGAGTTCGGCACAGGCTATGGATGGGGAGGTAAGGAACTGCCGGTATTCGAGAGGTTCTTCCTGGGCGGACTGAACTCCATACGCGGTTTCAAGCCTGGAGGGGTGGGGCCACGAGATCCGAAGACCGAGGAGATCATCGGCGGGGACAAGGAGTTGTTCTTCAATCTCGAGTACATCTTTCCCATCCTCAGAAAGCTGGAGCTTCGTGGCGTGGTCTTCGCCGACATCGGCAACGCTTACCTGGGCTCCATCGACATCACCAACATGCGCCGCACAGTGGGCACGGGCATCAGGTGGCAGTCGCCCCTCGGCCCCATCAGGGTCGAGATCGGATACAACCTCAAACCTGAGTTCGACGAGAAGGCCTTCGAGTGGGCCTTCGGGATGGGGGGAGGGTTCTGATGAGGGATGCACCACACAGGATGCATGCGGCACGACAGGTGACGCAGGGCTCGGTGGGGGACTCTCGGTAGGCTCAGGAGAATCGTGTGCATCCCGGGTCTTTGCCCATTTCAGATGAGGCCTGAGGAAGGCGGGCTGTAACAAACCTCAAGGAGGAAGAGATGAGAAGATCGATGGTCACGATGGGAGTGTTAGTGTTGACCCTGGGGCTGTGGCTCGGCCAGGCGCGCCCTGCACCGCCCACGACGGTGAAGATAGGGTTCATAGATGTGCAGCGCATCTTGGAGACATCGGAAAAGGGCAAGGAGTTCCGGGACAAGATCTTCCAGTTGCGCAAGGACAAGGAGAAGATCCTTTCGACCAAGCAGGAGGAGATCATCAAGGCCAGACAGGATTACCAGCAGAAGGCCCTGACCCTGAGCGATCGTGCCCGCCTGGACAGGGAACAGGAGCTGCGCCAGAAGGAACTGGAATTCCAGACCCTTTCTGAGTCGTACAAGCAAGAGGTGCTCCTGGAGGGAAGGAAGCTGCAGGCCTTGATGCTCAAGGACCTCAGCGACATAGTCCGTCAGATAGGTCAGGCCGAGGGGTACACCATCATCGTGGAGAAGGATGCGACCTTGTACGCCGCGGAGGCCATAGACATCACCGAGAAGGTGATCCAGCAGTATAACGCCCTGTCCAGGAAGGGTGGGTCTTCAGGGGAGAAGAAGTGATTGCTACCCTAGGGGAGCTTGCCTCCCTAGTAGGGGGCGAGGTCATAGGGGATCCCTCCCTGGAGATAAAAGGGATCTCCTCCTTGGAGCTTGCGGGGCCCGGGCAGATCACGTTTCTGGCCCACGCCCGCCATGCGGGGAGGCTCAAGGAGTGCCGGGCCGCCGCCGTTGTGGTCCCCAGCCGCGACCTGGGAGGTGACCGACCCAAGCTGGTAGTCCCCAACCCCTATCTGGCCTATGCGAAGATAGCCAGCTTCTTCCACCCTGTCTCGCACCCCAGGCTCGGGGTCTCTCCTCACGCCTTTGTGCACCCTGATGCCATCATCGGCGCCGAAGTCACTATACACCCCCTCGTTTGGGTCGATCGTGGCGCGGAGATCCGGGACCGCGTCAACCTCTACCCAGTCGTGTGCATCGCTGAGGGGTGTGTCGTCGGAGAGGACTCGGTGCTCTATCC
>CAZOXN010000187.1:0-5726 GCA_964583655.1 uncultured Desulfarculaceae bacterium
CAAAGCGCCTCCGCCAAGCCGCTCCGAGAAACGCCGTCACCCTGTGATCACTTACAGGCCGTGCTCGAGCCAAGCCCTACACTGATTCAGGTCAAGGTCAGCACTATCTTCCCCACGTTTTCCCCGCTTTCCATCCTCTCTGTGGCGTCGCGAAGCCGCTCGAAGGGGAAGACCGAGTCCACAACCGGCCTGATCCTTCCGTCGCGCAGATGAGGGAGGACCTCCCTGGCGAAGGCCTGGGTGGCCAGGATCCTTTCCTCCAGGGGTCTGGAGCGCAGGACCGTGCCTGTTATGTTGAGCCTCTTGGTGAGGACGGTGGCCAATGGGGTATGGGCGGTGGGCCCTCCCAAGAGTCCCATCAAGACGAGTCTCCCGCGGTCTCCGAGAAGGGCCAGATTCCCCTGCCAGTGGCTTCCGCCCACGGTGTCTAGGATCAGGTCCACGGCCTCCTTTCCGAACTCGGCCTCTATGGCCTCCTGGAAGCCTTTCTCCCTGTAGTTGACCGGGAAAAATGGGGCGAGGGTCGCTAACCTCGCCAGTTTCTCATCGCTGCCCGCTGTCCCAATGGCCCTGGCCCCGGATAGCTGGACCAGTTGCACGGCTGCGCTCCCTATGCCCCCCGCCACCGCATGGATCAGGACCAGGTCCCCGGATCTCATCCGGCCCTGGGTCACCAGGGCGTCGTGAGAGGCGATGAAGGCCTCCGGGACTGCGGCGGCCTGCTCATCGCTCATGCCATCAGGGACCCGGACCACCAGACGTTCGTGGGTCACCACCTGCTCGGCATAGGACCCGCCCGGGACGATCCCGAAGACGCGCTCGCCGCCCTTCCATTGGGTCACCGCCTCGCCGACCAGGTCCACGTAGCCCACGAACTCCAACCCCGGGACGTCCTGAACCGTCCCAGGGGGCGCATGGTAGAGGCCCCTTCGTTGGAGGAGGTCTGCCCTGTTGATGGCAGTGGCAGTGACCCTGACCCTGATGTTCTCCCCGGTTGCCGAGAGGTCTTGCCGCTCGACGATCTGGAGTAGTCCCGTCTCTTTGCCCCACCTCGAGATCACTGCACATCTCATGTCTGCCTTCCCCCGTGTCAAGGGACCTCGTCCCGCTGCATTGCCCAAGGCCATCCCCGAGCCCGGAAATCCTGCCCGTCACCGGGGACGCTGAGGACTCCCTGGCGGGTTGGTTTCATTCGATCTCCTGGGAATAGGACTCGGTGGGGCCAGCCAGGAGCAGGAAGGATCTGACCCGGATGACCACAGGCTCTGCATCGAGCTGCTTGACGAAGTCCTCCATGTGGGGGTTGGCCTCTATGAACCTGGAGAGCACCCGTGACCTCTCCTCCGGCTCCTCCACCTCCCGGACGAGCCCTGCCACTGTCAACGCCTTCCCACCACCTACCATGGTCTCAGGATCGCTCTGGCGGGTATCCACCAGGAGGCTCACCCATGGATTCTCCTTGAGATTGCGATACTTTCTCGTCTCCTTGAGGGTGACCATGTAGATCTCCCGGCAATCCTCGTCCGTCGCATATGCCATGAGTGAGCAGTGGGGCCTGCCCTCGGAGGCCGTGGCGAGCACGCACAACCGATTCTCCCTGAGCAACCGTTTCATCTCGTCTATCATCACCCCTCCTCTCCCTATGAGGATGCCCCTGTGTCTCGGGTGTATACGGCCGTTATCACCTGGAGAAACGGCCCTTCGAATCCAGTCGGGTCGATGTCCTTCGTCACCTGTCAGTGCCTGAAGGGACCCCTAGCCTTGGAAAGGAAAAGGGATCATGTCGAATGCTAGACTTTGGTTGCCGGTGTCCTGTAACTCGTTGCAACGAACCGTGCGCAACCAGCAGGGATTATCGCACCACGGGACTGCCTAGCACAATGCCTCCACAGGGGGCTGTCGGGGGCAGTTGGCTCGCCAAGGGGGCCCTAGCGGATCCCGTGGTGGTACTCCTGCAAGGACTTGACCGGGCCCGGCCCTTGCCTGCAAGCCTGTATCCCCTTGCCTGCGGCCAAGGCAGCGGCTAGGGTGGTGATGTATGGCAGCCTATGGCGGATGGCAGCCTTGCGGATGTACGAGTCGTCCTGGGAGCTCAGCCTCCCGCTTGGGGTGTTGACCACGAGGTGGATCTCTCGGTTCATTATGGCGTCGACGATGTTGGGCCTGCCCTCGTGCATCTTCAGGATTGGATCCGATGGTATATCATGCTCGGTCAGGAAGGCGTGGGTTCCCCGGGTGGCCCTGATTCGAAAGCCGAGGTCGTGGAATCGCCTGGCCACCTCCAGCACAGCGGGCCTGTCCAAGGGGGAGACGGTGATGAGGACTGTGCCCTCCAGGGGGAGTCTCTGCTGGGCCGCCTCCTGGGACTTGTAAAAGGCCAGGCCGAAGGAGTCCGCCAGTCCCAGTACCTCCCCGGTGGAGCGCATCTCCGGGCCCAACACCGGGTCCACCTCAGGGAACATGTTGAATGGAAAGACCGCCTCCTTCACCCCGTAATGGGGTATATTCCTGGGGCGAAGTCCAAGCCCTTGGATCCTCTTGCCCAACATCACCTGTGTAGCGATCCTGGCCATGGGGATGCCGCACACCTTGGACACCAGGGGTACCGTGCGGGATGCCCTTGGGTTGGCCTCCAGCACGAAGACCGTGTCCTGATAGATGGCATACTGTATGTTCATGAGCCCGACCACGTCCAGTTCCATTGCTATGCGGCGGGTGTAATCCTCAATGGTCTCGAGGTGCTTGCTGGGGATACTCACAGGGGGTATCACGCAGGCAGAGTCCCCGGAATGGATCCCTGCAAGCTCTATGTGCTCCATCACCGCAGGGACGAAGGCGTCTACGCCGTCCGCAATGGCGTCGGCCTCGGCCTCGATGGCGTTCTCCAGGAAGCGGTCTATGAGGATAGGGCGCTCGGGGGTCACCCCCACGGCCGCCTCCACGTAACGAGCCAACATGGCGTGGTCGTGCACGACTTCCATCCCCCGTCCGCCGAGGACGTAGGACGGTCTGACCATTAGGGGATAGCCGATCTTGCTGGCCACCTCCAAGGCCTCCTCCAGGGAGCTGGCCATCCCGGAGGGAGGCTGCGGTATACCGAGGCGAGCCATGGCCTGCCTGAAGCGGTCCCGGTCCTCGGCCAGGTCTATGGCCTCGTGCGACGTGCCCATGATATGCACACCGGCCTCTGCCAGTTCCCCGGCGATGTTGAGGGGGGTCTGGCCGCCGAACTGGACTACCACCCCTTCGGGGCGCTCCTTGCGGTAGATGCTGAGGACGTCCTCCACGGTGAGCGGCTCGAAATACAGTCGGTCCGAGGTATCGTAATCCGTCGACACCGTCTCTGGGTTGCAGTTCACCATGATCGCCTCGTACCCCTCTGCCTTGAGGGCGAACGCGGCGTGGACACAACAATAGTCGAACTCGATCCCCTGACCGATACGGTTCGGCCCACCACCCAAGACCATGATCTTGCGCCTCTGGCTCACCGGGACCGAGTCAGGGGCATGGTAAGTGGAGTAATAGTAAGCCGCATCCTCCACGCCGCTGACGGGCACGGCCTCGTACCCCTGCACCAGGCCTAGCGACTCTCTCCTTCGCCGGATCTCGGGCTCAGGGATGCCCAAGAGTTGCGAGAGGTACTTGTCCGCAAAACCATCTTTCTTGGCCCGCGAGAGGAGATCATCCGGAAGCCCCGTTCCCTTGAAACGCAGGATCTCCTCCTCCAGCTCCACCAGTTCCCTCATCTGCTCGATGAACCATGCCTTTATGTGCGTCTTGCGGTGGAGGGTATCCACGCTCGCCCCCTTGCGCAAGGCCTCGTACATGAGGAACTGTCTCTCGCTGCTCGGTTCCGAGAGCATCTCCATGAGCTCATCCAGTGAGCGGAGATGAAAGTCCTTGGCGAATCCCAGGCCCGAGCGGCCGATCTCCAGCGAGCGTATGGACTTCTGCAGGGCCTCCTTATAAGTCTTCCCTATGCTCATGACCTCGCCAACGGCCCGCATCTGGGTACCCAGCCGATCCTTGGCGTCCTTGAACTTCTCGAAGGCCCATCTGGCAAACTTCACCACCACGTAGTCACCTGAAGGCGTGTACTTCTCCAGGGTCCCTTCCCGCCAGTACGGTATCTCGTCAAGGGTCAAACCAGCAGCGAGAAGGGATGACACGAAGGCTATGGGGAACCCGGTGGCCTTGGAGGCCAAGGCAGAGGATCGCGACGTCCTCGGGTTGATCTCGATGACCACCACGCGCCCCGTGTCGGGGTCGTGGGCGAACTGGATGTTGGTGCCGCCTACGACCTGGATGGCCTCCACGATGTCGTACGAGTGTCTCTGGAGTTTCATCTGGAGCCCAGGGTCGATGGTCAACATGGGGGCTACACAGAAGGAATCACCCGTGTGCAACCCCATAGGATCCACGTTCTCTATGAAGCAGACCGTGATCATCTGGTTCTTGTTGTCCCTCACCACCTCCAGCTCCAGTTCCTCCCATCCCTCCACCGATTCCTCCACGAGCACTTGTCCCACCATGCTTGCCCCTATGCCACGACCGGCCACCACCCGCAGTTCCTCGACGTTGTAGACCAACCCACCGCCGGTCCCACCGAGGCAATAAGCCGGACGTATGACCACAGGGTATCCGATGCGATCGGCTATTCGCTCCGCCTCCTCGACGCTGTAGGCAGGCTCGCTGCGGGGCATGTCAATGGCAAGCCTCGCCATGGTCTCCTTGAAGGCGATCCTGTCTTCTCCTCTCTCGATGGCGTCCACGGCAACGCCGATGACCTTGACCCCGTATCTCTCCAAGACCCCTTGGCGGTGCAGCTCGGAGGTGAGGTTTAGGCCTGTCTGCCCTCCGAGGTTGGGGAGGATCGCATCCGGCCTCTCCTTCTCGATGATCTTTGCCAGGGCCCCGGGGGTCAGCGGTTCCAGATATGTGGTGTCGGCCATGCCCGGATCCGTCATAATGTTGGCCGGTTTGGAGTTGACCAGCACGATCTCATAACCCAGGCTCCTCAAGGCCTTGCAAGCCTGAGTGCCCGAATAGTCGAACTCGCAAGCCTGACCTATCACTATGGGTCCAGAGCCAATGATCATCACCTTGCTGATGTCCATGCGTCTGGGCATTGGGGCCCCTCCGGATGATAGAGATGGCATTCGACTCAAACCGGCGGGAGTATAGGAGGGGACCGGTCTTGTGTCAAGCTGAAGATATGAGAAATATCTTCAGTGGGACTGTTGGAATGCCAGGCCCGGTTGGCACCTCTAGGCCCCTTCCCAGACCAGCCAACGGATCGTTGGCCCATTGATGGCAGATGCCGTTGTGCGCTGATTCAGGCACAGATAGAATGGGCCCATGAGCGTTGGTCCTCGAGATGCCCTGTGGGGCCAAGTCGCGGCTCAGAGCCCGGACCCTCCAGGGGTCCTCACGGCCGCGGAACGCCTCATGGAGTCCCTCCAGGAGGCGGACGCGGATCGGCTTTGCCAAGACAACAAGGCCCTCGCCAGGCTCGCATGTTTCGTCGCGGCATCCCCTGGCCTGGTGCCTTTCTTGACACGGCACCCATGGCTCCTGATCCGACTCTTCCTGGAAGGCGAGGTGGAGTCGGGATCCCTCCATCCCAGAGGCTCCGGGGGGACGGAGGAGTTCCTTGCGGAGTGCAAGGCCTACCAAGACCCAGAGGCCCTGGCCCGGCGCATAGCCGTATTTCGAAACTTCCACCT
>CAZOXN010000188.1:0-5671 GCA_964583655.1 uncultured Desulfarculaceae bacterium
GACAAGAAGGAGTTCGAGGAGTGGAGGTCCAAGGACTTCGAGGAGACCATGGACCTGCTCTTGAGGTAAAGGGGGGTGGCCAGGTTGCTGGGAGATGACAGGGGCGTGATCACGGGGGACGTGGTGGCGAGTCCGCCAGCCAAGGGCCTCTTGTCCCTCCTCCAGGCCAGGGGTGCCCTGGGGGAGGGGGGCCTGGACCCGGACCTCCTGGAACTGGCCCAGAGGGACGAGAGGGCCCTGGGGGAGGCCTTGGTGGAGAGGGGCTTGCTCCTGAGAGAGGAGCTCCTTCGGGCATGGGCTTCCCTCCTGGGGCTCCCTTTTTGGGAGGTGTTGGAGACCAACGGCATCAAGGGGGAGGTCCTCTCAAGGATCCCCATACATTTCGCCCGCAAGCACAAGCTAGTCCCGGCCCGCCTGGAGGAGGGTGGGGTGTGGGTGGCCATGGCCGACCCCTTCAACCTCGAGGTCTTGGACGACCTCCGGGTGAGGCTCGGCATGGAGGTCTGGGCTGGCCTGAGCCTGGAGGGGGAGGTAACCAAGGCCATCAACCGCCTCTACCACGAGTCAGGGACCTCGGCAGAGGAGGTCTTGGCAGACCTGGAGGGACTGGGGGAGGGCAGACCGCTGCAAGACCTGGAGGAGTCGGAGGACCTCCTGGATGCCTCCACCGATGCCCCGGTCATAAAGCTGGTCAACACCGTCTTGAGCCAGGCCGTGAGGGTGAGGGCCAGCGATATCCACATCGAGCCTTACCATCGGGAGATAAAGGTCAGATATCGGGTGGACGGCGTCCTTTACAACAGCCTGACCCCGTCGAAGAACCTCCACTCGGCCATCGTATCGAGGATCAAGGTCATGGCCAAGATGAACATCGCCGAGAAGCGCCTCCCCCAGGACGGCCGTATCAGGCTCAAGGTGGCGGACCGCGATTTCGACATAAGGGTCTCCACCCTGCCGACCTCCTTCGGTGAGCGCGTGGTGATGAGGCTTTTGGACAAGACGACCGTCCTCATCGGCCTGGAGGAGATCGGGCTGTCTCGCGAACAGATGGAGATCATGGAGCGGCTGATCTCCGCGCCCAACGGCATAATACTGGTCACAGGCCCTACGGGGAGCGGCAAGACCACCACCCTCTACGCTGCCCTCAACAGGATCAACTCCCCTGACAAGAACATCATCACCATAGAGGACCCCGTGGAGTACCAACTGCAGGGCATCGGTCAGATCCAGGTCAACAGCAAGATCGGGCTGACCTTCGCCAAGGGGCTGCGTTCCATTGTCCGACAGGACCCGGACGTCATACTGGTGGGTGAGATCAGGGACTCTGAGACCGCGGAGATCGCGATCCATGCTGCACTCACCGGGCACCTGGTCTTCAGCACCCTTCACACCAACGATGCGGCTGGGGCCATCACCAGGCTCATCGACATGGGTGTGGAGCCGTTCCTGGTCTGCTCCTCTGTCAACGCCATTTTGGCCCAGAGGCTTGTGCGCGTCATATGCCCTCAGTGCAAAGAGGCCTACCGGGCCGATCCCAGGGCCATGGGGCAGTTGGGCATGGTGGGAGGAGATGAAGAGGTGGTCCTTTACCGTGGCCGAGGCTGCGAGCACTGCCATCAGACAGGGTACAGGGGACGCTCGGGCATATTCGAGTTCCTGCTGATGGACGAGGCCATAAGGAGTCTCGTCATCCGGACCTCAGACGCCACTGCCCTGAAGAAGGCCGCCATGGAAAGAGGCATGAGGACGCTGAGGGAGGACGGGGTGAGGAAGGTCCTGGATGGGACCACCACCCTGGAAGAGGTGCTGCGGGTGACCGGGGAGTGAGCCTGGCCAACTCGTCCCTCGCCGTTGGGCAAACACGACAGGAGAGACCGTCACCGGGAAACGGGCTTTCGCGGCCCGGGGGGAGAGGAACACGGCTGGCGCCGAGGAAAAGGAGGGAAATGGTCCTCCGGCAGAGGCCAAGGAGGGGGTATCGAACTCCTTGACTGCCCGTCGATCTCCGGCCGTCCTTTGGGGTATGGTGGGGTTCGCCGCTGGGCTCCTCGCCGGGGCGGTCGCCGGTGGGGTCTTAGAGCATCGCTTGAGTCCCCATGGGGTGGGTCAGGGGCCTTCTTTCCAGGTCCAGCAGCCTGGACTGAGCCCGGAGCAGAGGGCTGGCATGGAGGCCATCCATGAGAGGCTCCTCGAGGACCCCAAGGACGCGGATGCATGGGTCCAACTGGGGAACATGAATTACGATCTGGATCGGCCCTTCGATGCTATCCAGGCTTACGAGATGGCCCTGGGGCTGAGGCCGTTGGATCCGGATGTGATCACTGACATGGGGACCATGTACAGGAGGGTGGGGCGGCCAGAGAAGGCGGCCTCCCTGTTCCGGCGGGCCAACGAGATCTCCCCGGGACACTTTCAGAGCCTCTACAACTTGGGCGTGGTCCTGCTCCACGACCTGCAGGACAGCGCCGGGGCGGTAAGGGCCTGGGAGGAGTACCTGAGGGTGGGTCCGCAGGGCCCCCAGTCCGAGCGCATCCGCGGGATAGTGAAAGAGCTCAAGGCCCAGGGAAAGGGCCCTGGGCAGTAGGTCGCGGCAGGAGGTGTAGCCGGCCAATGGGACCTCTGGGCGAAGGGGATCTCCCGGCGCCCCAGAGGTCTTCACCTCGAGGAGGTCTGTGGTTTGGAGCTGATCGCTTCCCCCAGCAATGTCATCCAGTTCAACGAGAAGCTTTTCCAGAAGACCGTAAGGGAGAACAAGGAGCTCAAGGCAAGGATCGAGGCGATCCTCGAGGTCGCTCGGACCAATCAGAGGACCCAGGACCACTTCGAGGCCTTGGAGCGGAAGATCCTCAGGAGTCGCTCTCTGCCGCAAATGGCACGTATCATCGCCGCGGAGATCAAGAAGAGGTTCAACGTGGAGTTCGTCACCTTGTGCCTCGCCTTGGACAGGGAGGACATACTGTGTAGGGCAGGCAAGGGTGTGAAGGGGCGCCCATCGGCTTCCTGTCTCAGGGTCATCGAGCCTGAGGAGCTCAAGAGGGCCTTGCCCAAGAAGGTGAGGGATCCCATCCTCAGGGGCAGGGTCACGAGGAGATCGAGCCCGTTTTTTTCCGACGAGGAGTTGGCCGAGATCCGTTCGAAGGCCGTGGTCCCCATCTTCCTGTTCAACGAGCTCATCGGGACGCTCAACATAGGGAGCCGGGATCCGCATCGGTATACGTCCGATCAAGGGACCGAGTTCCTCAGGAGACTCGGCTCCAAGATATCGCTCGTCATCGACAACATATTGGCGCACCAGAGGCTCTTGGAGCTCTCCATAACGGACCCTCTCACCGGGATCGCCAACCGACGCCAGTTCGACACTGCCCTCCTGAAGGAGGTGGCCAGGTCCCAGAGGCACGGGACCCCCTTGGCGTGCATGGCCATCGATCTGGATGGATTCAAGGATATAAACGACCGCTTCGGTCACGAGGCAGGGGACATGGCCCTCAAACAGGTGGCCAGCGGCCTGGCGCACAACAGCCGACGGTACGACGTGGTGGCGAGATATGGGGGGGACGAATTCGCGGTCTTGCTCCCGCACACCCCCTTGAAGGGCGCTGTTCGGGTGGCCGAGAAGTACAGCAGGCAGGCCATGGAATCGCCCCTGGTCTATCAGGGGAGAGAGATACCGCTCAGGTTGAGCGTCGGTGTGGCAGCCCTCCCGGAGGTGGAGGCCCGTCATCCGCACGATCTGATGAAAGAGGCGGATCGTTGCCTTTACAAGGCGAAGAAGGCCGGAGGTGGTTCCGTGGTCTCTGTCGTGGACCCATGAGACCTGGGCCTTTCGTGCAGATCTCGGCCGGGGCACTCATCGTGCGGGCGGATCTGGAGGTCCTCATGGTCCGCCATCGGACTTCGGTGGGGGGGATCTGGCAAGGGAGGTGGATCTTCCCGGGAGGAGGCATTCGTGTGGGGGAGCGGGTGGAAGAGGCGGTGCATCGGGAGGTCTGGGAGGAGACCAGGGTCAGGATCGAACTCGTGAGACAGCTTTGGCCCCTGGAACGTATTCACCCCCCAGGTGGCAGACCGCTACTCCACGTGATCTACCTGACCTACCTGTCGCGCCACCTGGACGGCGAGGCTTCTCCTGGAGACGATGTCGGTGAGGCGCGGTGGGTCCCATTGGCCAGTCTCCCTCGCCTTCGCGCGGAGATCCATGAAGACGCCTGGCGTCTCATGGAGATGGCAGGGCTTGTGCCCACCGGGGACGGACCGAAGTTCCTGCCTCGATGAGAAGTAGCGAGATGCCGGTGAGGACCTCCACAAGGCAGGATTCGGCCCCTGAGGAATGGGGGCCCTCGGTGAGGCAAGGGGAGGAGATGGCCTCGAGGTCCCCTGCCCATGAACCCGGCCCTGTGTCTCAGGCCTCAATGCCGTGGCCCCCGCACTACTCCTCCGCGATGGAGGGGAATTACGGCTTTATCCTTCGATTGCTGTTCGGGGTCTTCTTCAAGAGGATACGACCGCTCCCGGACCAAGTCAGGCGGGTGCAGGATCTCTCCCGGCAAGGCACTGTCGTATATGTGCTGAAGGCGCGATCGAACCTGGAGAGCCTCCTTTACCACTATCAGTCACGTCTCCACGGGCTGCCTGTCCCTGTGTTCGCGTGCGATAGCGACATGAGCCTCTTTCAGAGCATAGGTTTTTTCCTCCGAGCCCAGCGATCGAGGATCTCCGCGGTGAGGTGGGGCCGGGGGAGGCGAGGCCCTTACGAGACAGGTTACATCAGGGAACTGGTACGGTCTGGCCGCCCCATCATCCTATATCTGCAAGACATGGAGGCCTTCACGAGGCGTTTCCTGCGCCTCGGGCTGGACCCGTTCTTGGAAGTCCTGGAGGCCCAGAGGGGGCACGCGGATCGGATCTTCATGGTCCCTCAGATGGTGATCTGGGACCGGTCCCTGGAGAGGCGCTACCCCCGGCTGGATGAGATCCTATTCGGTTCGCGTTCGAATCCATCAGCGCTTCGGGTGCTGTTCAATTTCCTGAGATTTTACCGAAGGGATTCCTGTATCACCCAGGCTGACCCACTGGACCTCAAGGAGTTCCTGGACGCCCACGCGCAGGAGGGGCCACAGGAAGTCGCCCTGCGGCTGAGGGAAGAGCTCTTGAGGAGGCTGCAGGAGCAGCGGAGGCTGGTCGTGGGTCCTGTGGCCCTGTCTCGTCAAGAGGTCATGGAGAGGGTCCTCTTCGATGAGAGGGTCCAAGAGGCCATCGCAAGGCGCGCCAAACGCAAGGGCAGGCCGGTGGAGGCCGTCCGCAAGGAGGCCTACCGTATACTGGGTGAGATCGCGGCGGACCTGGATCCGTTCTTCGTCAGACTCTGGGACAGGGTCATGAACTGGGCCCTGCGCAATCTCTACGACGGACTGGAGGTGGACCAAGAGGGTCTCGACAAGGTTCGCCAGGCCGCCCTTCGCTCCAACATAGTGCTGGTGCCCTGCCACAAGAGCCACATGGATTACTTGATCCTCGCCTATGTGTTCTACCACAACAACATCTGGCAGGTGCCGACGTTCATCCGCTTTACCGCCGTGTTCATGGGCATCTGGCAGCTCGCCAGTCTGGCGGATCCCGACCTCTACACCTGGCCCTGTTCCACATACAGCGCCAGCCTGACGCTTCTGGATGC
>CAZOXN010000189.1:0-5651 GCA_964583655.1 uncultured Desulfarculaceae bacterium
GGTCAAGAAAGAGCGCCGTATCACCGCCTCCAGGTCCTCACGACTCGAGGGCGCCGCTTCCTGCCTCTCCTGGAGGTTCACGATCAGGTCGGCGTCATAGACCGCCTTGAAGTTGGCTGTCTCCTCAGGACGCGGGTGATGGTGGTGACCGACGATGTCGCATACCTCCTCAGTCAGCCTGGAGTCGGCCCCCAGACTCCCGAGGATCTCCCTGGCGATGGGCGGCCCTTCTTCTTCCTGATGGTTGGCAGCGGTGCTTTGGTATTTCCTTTCGGCATCGTGAATGCCGATATCGTGGAGATAGGCGGCGGAGAGGACCACCGCCTTGTCCCCGCCTGTCTCCTCGGCGATCCTTTCGGCATACCTTGCCACCTTGGTGGCATGGCCGATCCTCTTGAAATCCTTTTTGAAGTATCGCTTCATCTCGATGGCCACCCGGTCCTTGAGCAGCTCGCCCCTTTGGGCCACGAGCTCCGGGGGCAGGTCCCCCAGGCACTGTTCTGCGAACTTGCAGTGGACGGCACAGCCGAAGTCCATCTTGGGATTGACCAGCTTGTGTCCGCACTTCTTGCACCTGCGGGTCGACTCGTCCTTGAAAAACTCGACCTCGTACCCGCACTGGGGGCATGCCACCTCGAACACTGCCCCCGGCCCCCAGTAGCGGCTGTCTTGTCCGGGGCATCTCATGAGAATACCTCCAAACTCAGTCTACCCCAGGATCGCCTTCAGGTCCTGATCCGGGGTGGTTATGGGTTTGATGTCGAAATTCTTCACCAGGACATCGAGCACCTTGGGCGTGATGAAGGCCGGCAGGCTCGGTCCCAGGCGAATGCCCTTGATCCCCAGGTGGAGGAGGGTCAGGAGTATGGCCACTGCCTTCTGCTCGTACCACGACAGGATCAGGGAGAGGGGAAGCTCGTTCACCCCCAGATTGAAGGCCTTGGCCAAGGCGAGGGCGATCTGGATGGCCGAGTAGGCGTCGTTGCACTGCCCCACGTCCAGGAGCCTGGGGATCCCGCCGATATCGCCCAGCTCCTTGTCGAAGAAGCGGAACTTCCCGCAGGCCAGGGTCAGGACGATGCAGTCCTTGGGGACCTTCTCCACGAACTCCGTGTAGTAGTTTCGCCCCGGCTTGGCCCCGTCGCAGCCGGCCACCAGGAAGAAGTGCCTGATAGCCCCGGACTTCACTGCCTGGATGACCTTCTCGGCCACGGTCATGACGGCCTCTCTTGCGAAGCCCACCATCACGTGACCTCGCTCCGTGTCCTCCTGGAAGCCCGGGAGCTCCAGGGCCCTTCGGATCGCTGGGGTGAAGTCGCGCCCCTGGATGTGAGTCACGCCCGGCCAACCCACCAAGCCGCTCGTGAAGATATTGGCCTTGTAAGAGTCCCTCGGCTTCTGGATGCAGTTGGTGGTCATGACTATGGCTCCCGGGAAGGCCTCGAACTCCCTCTGCTGGTTCTGCCAGGCCGTGCCGTAATGCCCGTGGAAGTGGGAATACTTCTTGAGCCCCGGATACCCGTGGGTCGGAAGCATCTCCCCGTGGGTGTACACGTAGATGCCCTTTCCCTGACTCTGCTCGAGAATCGCTTCCAAGTCCCTGAGGTCGTGGCCGGAAACCAGGATGGCCTTTCCCTTCTTGGCCCCGAGGGGGACTCGGGTGGGAACCGGATGACCGTAGGTGCCTGTGTTGGCCGCATCCAGCAGCTCCATGGCCCTGAGATTCGTCTCCCCGCACTTGAGGGTGATGCCAACCCAGTCGTTCAGCCCCAGGTCTGTCCTCAACATCGCCGCCAGGGTCTCGTGGATGTATGCGTAGACCCGGTCGTCCTCCTGGCCCAGGATACGGGCGTGGTCAGCATAGGCAGCCACTCCCTTGATCCCGAAGAGTGTCGTGTGCTTGAGGGAGCGGATGTCCTGGTCCTCACCCCCAGCACGGAGAAACGCCAGTTCCCTGCCTTGCTCCACAAGCCCATCCAGCCCCTGGGCCAGCTCCAACTGGGCCGGGCCGAGAAGGTCCGCCCTCCCCCCTGCAGCCCTCACCCTGGCCTTGAGCGCCTCCCTGAGGGAGACGCAGCGCTCCAGCAGCACAGGGAACCTCTCTGGGTCGAAACCGACGTTGGTCAGTGTGGAGAAGAGCGCCTCCACCGTGAAACCGTTCACCTCGGACTCCACTATCCCCACCTTGCGCGCCTCTGTGGCAACCTGTGAGAGCCCCTGAAGGGCATAGACCAGAAGATCCTGCAAGGCTGCCACATCGGAGTCCTTCCCGCAGACTCCCACTCGAGTGCAGCCTTCCCCCTTGGCCGTCTGCTCGCACTGGTAACAGAACATCTCCCCTTGCTCGACTGCGTGCATCACCTGCATGACTTCTTCCTCCTCTCCCGATCTTCAGACATCACGTCTCGCGTGAGCCTTACCGCACATTTTATTGCCCCCCCCAAAAGCTCCTTGCAACTGGACAGCATCGCTTCTCCCTGGGGGACCAGACTAAAGGTAAGTTATGATTGTCGCCTTGACTTGAGTCAACCCAACTGAGTCTCAAACGAAATCTAGCACTCGGCCATTATCTTGATCAAGAAGATGCATGTTCTTGACATAGGTCAAGGAAACGGTGAGGAACCTACTGAGATAAGTGAGACTAGGGCTGTTTCCAGCCATGGGCGAGGGGGATGTGATGTTTCATCTCGGTCCTTGAAGGGCCCAAGAGAGGCAAACGATCATGGATGACACGCGGACGGCCAAACTACTGTCCATCTATCTGCCAGGTGTGCCAGGCTGGACTGGGGCCGTCGCAGCCCTCGCTTCAACACGTGCCCCACCGTATTCCCAGTCATCTGTTCAGAAGACCTGTGAAACTAGCTCCATTTGGATTCGATCTCAGGATAGATGTACCCCGTCTCCTGGCGGGGCCGGGATCCCAATCCGTAGAGGAGGCAGACTATGTCCGCAAGAAAACTCAAGTGGGCAGCAATCCTTTCTTTTGTTTCGGCGATGGTCGTCTTGCTCTGGGGGGGCGTATCGCTGCGCGACGACCTTCCGCCGTATCCTGGAAAGGTCCTGAGCCCCGATGGGACGGTCCTTTTCCAAAGGTCGGACATCCTAGAAGGTCAGGACGTGTACCAGCGTTACGGCCTCATGGACCATGGGAGCGTATGGGGTCACGGGACCCAAAGGGGACCCGAGTTCTCGGCAGCGACGCTGAAGGTGATGGGCGATGTCGTGAGGGACTCCATCGCCAAAGAGGATTACGGGACCGCCTACCGGGACCTGGAAGTGCTTCGCAAGGAACTGGTTGACGTCAAGGCCAAGCGGGAGATCAGGGCCAACAGGTACGACGCGGCCAAGGATACACTCCTGCTCACCGCTCACCAGGTCGAGGCCCTCAAAGCGGTCCTCCTTCATTGGGAGAGGACGTTCGCAGACGGGGACAAGGGGTACGGGATTCTGCCCAATACGGTCCCTGAGAAGGGACAGCGAACGCAGATCTCCCGTTTCTTCTTCTGGACTGCCTGGGTGACTTCCACGCAGAGGCCGGGGGAGGATTACACTTACACGAACAATTGGCCACCCGACCCTAGCGTGGGCAATGTCCCCTCCAGGCAGGTCTACGTTTGGTCTGTGATGGGGGTGCTCTCCTTGCTCCTCGTCCTCGGACTTTTCATCTTCATGGTCCACCATTACGGGCTATGGTACGGAGAAGCCAGAGGGGTCTCCCTCTCGGAGAGACTCCTGGATGCCCCTCTCACCCCCAGTCAAGTCGCAGCCGCCAAGTACTTCGTCGTGGTCGTTCTCCTCTTTCTTCTGCAGACGTGCCTGGGAGGGCTCCTGGCTCACTACACAGTCCACCCTGGGAGCTTCTGGCTGCCTTTCTTGGCGCAGCTAGTCCCTTACAGCTGGGCCAAGAGCTGGCACCTTCAGTTGGCCGTGTTCTGGATCGCCACCAGTTGGGTGGCCTCGGCCATCTACATCGCACCCATCATCGGAGGCAAGGAACCGCCCAAGCAGGCCGCGCTGGTCCACCTGCTCTTCGTGGCCATCCTCATCGTGGCCTTGGGGAGCCTCCTGGGGCAAGTTGCCGGTATCAAAGGCTACCTGGGTGACCTATGGTTCTGGCTCGGCCACCAAGGGTGGGAGTACTTGGAATTGGGTCGCCTTTGGCAGCTCCTCCTGTTCGTGGGGTTGATCGCCTGGTTGCTCATAGTCTATCGGGGGGTCCTCCCGCATCTCAGGCTCGGCCATAAGGACGACTTCAACTCCCTCATCTGGTTCTACCTGCTGAGCGCCATCTTCGTGGTCGCCTTCTTCGGCTTCGGCCTTTTCTACGGAAGGGGCTCGCACCTGACCCTGGCCGACTACTGGCGGTGGTTCGTGGTGCACATCTGGGTCGAAAGCATCTTCGAGTTCTTCGGGGTCGCAGCCATCGCGGTCATGCTCGTGGCCATGGGTTTGGTGACGGCCCGTGCGGCCCTCGTGGTGGGTTACTTCACGGCCGCCCTCGTCTTCATCTCAGGGATCATAGGGACGGCCCACCACTACTTCTGGTACGGCGGACCGGCGTTTTGGCTGGGATGGGGAGCGGTGTTCTCGTCCATGGAGCCTGTGCCCCTCCTGGGCCTGGTGGTCAGGGCCATGAAGGAGTACAAGTCCGTCAAGACACAGGGCAGGGACTTCCCTTACCGATGGCCTTTCTATTTCCTGGTGGCATCTTCCTTCTGGAATTTCCTCGGGGCAGGGGTCTTCGGTTTCATCATCAACCCCCCCATCGTCAACTATTACGAGCACGGGACCTATCTGACCATGAACCATGGACACACAGCCCTCTTTGGTACATATGGGATGCTCTCCATAGCGCTGCTTCTCTTCTCCTGGCGGGGACTGGTGCGGAGGGAGCATTGGAGAGACGGAACGCTAAGGCTCTCCTTCTTCGGGCTGAACGTCGGGCTGCTCCTGATGGCTTTGGGCACCCTCTTCCCCGTGGGCGTGATACAGGTCTGGACCAGTTTCAAGGATGGCCTCTGGGCGGCCAGAGACGCGACCTTCTTCCAGAAAGGGGCCGTCATGCTCCTCGGAAACCTTCGCGTCATACCAGACCTCACCATCATCCTGCTCGGGGTCGTGCCGCTGGGCTACTTCCTCTTGAAGACATATCCACGGCTCAAGGCCGCGGAGATCAAGGGTGGCCAGTCGGTGTGGGAGCGGTTGGGCGTGGACCTCTGAGGCAATGGATATGTCGCGGGCGAGGCCGGGCTGACCGGCTTCCCCGCGGATTACCACGAAGGGGGGAAACAAGACAATGGATGCCATAGAGATGCTGCAACGTGAACACGAGCTTATCCAGCAGTTCCTCGGAAACCTTAGCTCGGCCCTCGAGAGGCTGGAGCAGGGGCGATCACTGCCGAGGGAGTTCTTCGACAAGGCCGTCGAGTTCGCACGAGTCTTTGCGGACAAGTACCACCATTTCAAGGAGGAGTATGTCCTGTTCGGCAAGCTGGCCGAGAAGAGCGGCGGGAGACTCGATGCCGAGATCGAGGCCCTCAGATACCAGCACGACCGTGGCCGCAATCACATTACCGAGATCTCCAACTCCTTGGAGGGGTTCGCCAGAGGGGTGGAGGGGATCAGTTGGTCCGTGTTGGAAAACCTGGGGG
>CAZOXN010000190.1:0-5641 GCA_964583655.1 uncultured Desulfarculaceae bacterium
CCCTCTGAGAGGGCTGAAAAGGGGCCAATGGAAGACAGGGATCTTCAACAAGACGTATAATCTCAGAGAGGCAATGCAACTGGTCCGTTGGAGGTGGCGGGTTGCCCGTTGTCAAGAGGAACCATATGGGGTATGTGAGATTTAAATCCAGTGTCACGGGATTGTGAGGGTTTCATGTCCCTTCGCTTCGGTGCTTCCGTGGTGACCCGTTGCCGCGGTACCGAGGGACGGGGTGGGGATACTTGCCCCTTGCCGGCCCTGACGGCCGTGCTTTCCTCTTTATTCCCATCCTCGAGGGGTCCCCACGACTCCTCCCGCGAAACGCGGGACTCCGGGACAAAGGACCTTCGTGGCAAGTGGTCACTGATGGATTGCTCGAGCATGCCTCGGATGGTTTCAACAATGGTGGGGCGGGCTGGAGACGTTGTGAAGTCCAGGGCCCTTCGGAAAGGATGTGCCGTGCGGGCAACGCATCCATGACCCCTGTGCGCTTGTGGATAGAGGAAGGGTGCGAGGCGGAGCCCTTGGCCTGCCGGGTCCGGGAGGCCCTCAGGGGTATCCCATCAGAGACGATCGCCCCTGGGTGCAGGCCTCTTTCCCAAGGGCGCACCTGGACCTTGCGCCGCCAGCGCGGGAGGTTTCTCAAGCGTTGCCCAGGAACGAGGAATTACCTGTGCTGCGGGTACCACGTCCTCAATCTGGTCCTCGGGTGCCCGTTCCAGTGCACCTACTGCATCCTGCAGGACTACCTGGGAGAGGAGGGGATCACCATATTCGTGAATCTGGAAGACTCCCTCAGGGAAGTCCGGGAATTCACGGCTCGCAAAGGCGGTCTTGTCCGCATCGGCACAGGGGAGCTCGGTGACAGCCTGGCATTGGAGAACTGGATCAGGACAGGCGAGACCCTGGTGCCATTCTTCGCGAGCCTCCCCAATGCTGTGCTGGAGTTGAAGACCAAGTCAGATCGCGTAGATTCCCTGCTCGATCTGCCTCACAGGGGACACACGGTGGTCTCTTGGTCCATGAACCCGCAGCCACTCATCCAGTGGGCGGAGGCTGAGACGGCATCCCTGGACCAGAGGCTACATGCGGCCAGGAAATGCCAGGAACGAGGATACCCTTTGGGGCTCCATCTGGACCCCATGGTCCTCATGGAGGGATGGGAGGAGCGATACCGTGAAGCCATAGAGACCGTCTTCGGGATCCTGGACCCTGAAGGTATCCTCTGGGTCAGCATGGGGGGGCTTCGTTATCCCCCTTCTTTGCAGGGGCGGTTGCTCCACCACGGCCTGGGCCTCGGGGAGCTCTTCCCGGGGCTTGACGGGAAGATTCGGTATCTGAGGCCTTTGCGCGCAAGGATGTTTCGCAGCGCGGCGCGGTGGATCAGGGAGCTAGGGGGAGACCTCTTGATCTATCTATGTATGGAGAGTCCTGAGGTCTGGGAGGCCTCCTTGGGATGGGCACCCAGGGGGGTGGGTCACCTGGACCGGCTCTTTCAGGAGAGGATCAAGGCATTCTGGCAACGGCGGCTGCCCTCCTCTTGCGGCGTATGAGCATGAGGTTTCGCACGTAGATCATCGCCCCTGTGGCCTGGCCCAGGATGAACACTGGGTCCTGCCTGTAGATGGCGTAAGTGAGGAGGATGAGCCCCCCGCCCAGGCTGAAGTACCAGAAAGCGACGGGTATGACGCTCTCCTTCCTCTTCTCGGATGCGATCCACTGGATAAGGAAGCGCAGGGAGAAGGAGAGCTGACCTATGAACCCGAAGATGACCCACGGGTTGGAGAGCAGATTCCAGAGTTCTTGCAAGTACGGGATCTTCATCTTCCTTCCTCTATGACCCGGTAACTCAGCCGCCTCTTCTTGAGCCAGCGGACCCCCCATAGGTCCCAAAGACCGCGCAGGAGGCGATTACGGATGTTGTACTTGGAGGCCCCATGGCGGCGAGGGTGATGGGGGATCGACACCTCGCACACCCTGAGTCCTCGCATCCTGAAGAGGGTGGGGAGGAATCTGTGCATCCCGTCGAAGGGGACCACGGCCTCTAGGCACTCCCTGTAGAACGCCTTGAAACCGCAAGCAGAATCCCTGACATCCTCCATGGTGAAGAGGTTACGCACCCCGTTGGCGATCCGGGTCGAGATCCTCTTCGACCATGGGTCCCTTCGCTCCCTGCGCCACCCCGTTGCCGCATCCCACTGCCCGAGCTTCTCCAGCAATAGAGGGATATCAGCCGGGTCGTTTTGGAGGTCACCGTCCATGGTGATGATGACTTTGCCTTTGGCTGCCCTCAGTCCTGCCCAAAGGGCGGTGGACTGGCCGCTGTTGGTCTCTAGCCTCAGGTAGCGTATGCGGCCATCCTCGGAATGAAGGCGCCTCAGGGTATCGATGGTCCGGTCGCGGCTCCCATCATCCACGAAGAGGACCTCAAAGCCTCGGCCCAGTGGTTCAAGGACCTCTCGGATCCCCTGGGCCAGGGGCTCCAATGAGGCCTCCTCGTTGAACACAGGGATCACGACGCTGTAGTAATATGGCTCTCCCTCAGGTCCCACCTCGGGAAACCCTCTCACGGATGGTCCGCAACGTCAGGTGACCTTTCGCTCTCTTGGCCTGGGGCCGGAGGCCCAAGCTACTTCACCCCACCTCGGAATGCTGCTTGGCGCAGTTCACTATGGACTGCAACCTCGCAGGGTCGAACCCCACAAGGACGTCCGTGCCGCACGTGACCACAGGGACGCTGCGCACCCCGGCCACCTTGACCAGTTCATCCAGGGCGGCGCGGTCCCTGGTGACATCCTTCTCCTCGTAAATCACCCCGGCTTGCGAAAGGAACTCCTTCGCCTTCTTGCACCAGGGGCAGGTAGGACTGGTATAGACCCGAACCTCCATCTCGCCCTCCTTTCTTGGAATGCCGTCGCCGCTCCTCAATAGAACAAAAGGAGCCACACATTGGCTATGGCCACGCTCACGATCATGTAGACGAACCCGAATTTCATGAACCTCACGAAGCTTATGGGATAGCCCACCGACTCGGCTATCCCCATGGTGACCACGTTGGCCGAGGCCCCGATGATGGTGCCGTTCCCCCCGAGGCACGCCCCCAGGGCCAAGGCCCACCACAACACGTGGCTCTCCGCCCCCGGGATGGTCTGGGTGAGGTAAGCGGTTATGGGGAGCATGGTGGCCGTGTACGGGATGTTGTCCACGAAGGCGCTCAGGAAGGCCGAGACCCACAAGATGAGGACTATGGCCACGGTGAGGTTCCCCTTGGAGAGCTCCAAAATCCAGTCCGCTATCAAGGCCAGGAGCCCCGTCTCCTCCACGGCCCCCACCACCATGAAGAGGAACATGAAGAAGAGCAAAGAGGGCCACTCGATGTCCTTCTCGAGGAGCTCCAGCATCTTCACCTTCTTTGTGAGTATGGAATAGGTGAAGAGGACCGACGCGCCGAGAAGGGCGGCAATGCTCACCTCCATGTGCCAGAATCCGTGGGTGATGAAGAGGAATATGGTGAAGCCCAGGATGAAGAGGCCGTACCCCAAGAGGGTGCCGTCGGTGATCTTGTACTCCTCCCTGAGCCTCTCGGTAAAGGCCTCAACCTCCGCCACCTGTGCCTCCTTGTAAGCCCTGTTGTAATAGAGCCTGATCAGGAAAAAAAGGGCCACGAGTCCCACCAGACAAGGCACGGTCAAGTTCCGCACGAACTCCATGAAGGTCAAACCGGCATAGGAGCCTATCATGATGTTGGGGGGATCGCCGATGAGGGTGCTCGTTCCCCCCACGTTGGAGGCCATGACCTCCGGTACGAGCAGGGTCAAGGGGTTCAGCCTGAGGGTCTGGGATATGGCGATGGTCACAGGGGTCAAAAGGAGCATGGTGGTGACATTGTCCAGAAAGGCGGAGGTCACCGCCGTGAAGGTGCAGAACATGACCGCGAGGAGAAAGACGCTCCCCCTGGCCAACTGAAAGCACTTGTACGCGCACCACTGGAAGACGCCAGTGTGTTTCAGGATCCCCACTATGATCATCATCCCCATGAGAAGGAATATGACGTTCATGTCTATCTTGTGCATGGCCGTCTCAAAGGAGATGATGTGGTACTCGGGATCGAGGGTCCCGATGGTGTACGAGATGGCCAGCATGACCGCCGCCCCCAGCATGGCGGCAATGGTCCTGTGGAGGAGCTCGAAGGAGATCAGGAGATAGGCGGCCAGGAAGACCACTGTGGCGATCCAGAAGGCAGGCCCGGCGATGCGCGGGACCGAGATGTCCTTGGAGAAGTGATGATGCTCCCCCTTCTGCGCCAAATCGGCGCCCGTAAACGGTATCCTGGTGGTCCTGAAGCTCGCCTTTCGCACCTCCAGATCTAGTTTGCTGGAAGGCCCGAACCCAGCGGGGACCTCCAACTCCACCAAGTAGGCCCCGCCGGAGCCGGACTGAATGGCCTCCGCCTTCTTCCCCCTCGAGAGGATCTCCTGCGGCTGGCCATCGATGCGGATGCGCACGGATGCATCCTGCACCGGTTCGTTGTGGGAGTCCAGGATGCGGCCCGAGATGAAGATCCTCGGGCCGGAGGCTGACTGGGCCTCCTTCTGGGACGCCGCCCACACAGGAAGGGGGGATAACACATTCACGGAAGCCAAAGCCGACAACACCCAAAAGAGCACTCTTCTCATCCTCATCTCTCTTCTCCGCAAGGACGGATCTTTCAGGGCCGCTTCATTCCCACATCCCACGGAAGCCGACCCTTCCATGGCGAGGCACGGAGGTCAAGCGCCTGGATCTTCTAACACGAACGCACCGCAAAGGCAAGAAACCTGGCCCAGAATCCACCCTTCTACCAAAAGAGAAAGGGGGACCATGTAAGTCCCCCTGGTGATCTATGAATCTGCTGCCCCGGGCTTCTAGAGGTTCGCCACCTTGAGACGGGCCAGTGCCCTTTGTAGAGCGGCCTGGGCCCGGGCCACGTCGATGCCCTCCTGTCTCTCCTTGAGGCGCTGCTCTGCCCGCATCCTCGCTGCATCGGCCCTCTTGGCGTCTATCTCGGCCTTGGCCTCCGCGGTCTTGACCAGGACCGTGACCTTCCGCGGAGTCACCTCGGCGATGCCGCGGTTGAGGGCATACCACTCGAGCTGGCCTTCCCTGCGGAAGTGCATTGGTCCGATCTTGAGCTCGCTCAAAAAGGGCGTATGACCCGGCAAGACCCCGAACTCCCCCAAGGCCCCGGGCAGATTCACCTCCTCCACCTCACCTGTGAAGGCCAACTTATCGGGGGTCACTATGTCCAGTTGGATCCGATATTCAGCCATGGACAGATCCCTCATACCTCGGCCATCTTCTTGGCCTTTTCAAGGGCCTCGTCGATGGTCCCCACCATGTAGAAGGCCTGCTCCGGCAGCTCGTCGTGCTTGCCCTCCACGATCTCCATGAAGCCGAGGATCGTCTCCTTGTTGTAGGAGCCCTTCAGACTTCCGCCGCTGGGACCACCCTGGATCTTGGTGGGGTACAGTCCGTAGGCCCAACCCAAGCCATACGGAGTCGTCAGGGCCGCGTCCGTGAAGTACTCGAAGTAGAAGTACTCGTCGGTGAGGGCCCGGATGGCCATGTCGTTGGGGATGCGCTCGTAGTAGTCATGGGCAAT
>CAZOXN010000191.1:0-5618 GCA_964583655.1 uncultured Desulfarculaceae bacterium
ACCACAGGCAGTCAATAGAGACCTTTCTAAACGGCATCACCACGGAGATCTCCACCCTGGCTAACCAGTACAGCCTCGATGAGCTCAAGGCCGGGGGGCTGGAGCGGGCCTTCAGGGTCGTCCAGCAGCGCGGGGGGATGTTCACCGACCTCGGGATCATCGACAGCAATGGAAATCACGTCAGGTACGTAGGCCCTTATGACCTGGCGGACAAGAACTACCGGGACACGGAGTGGTTCAGGCAGGTCGTGGAAAAGGGCGTTTACATCAGCGACATGTTCCTGGGCTTCAGGATGGAGCCTCACTTCATCGTCGCCGTCAAGAGGCCCGACGAGGAGGATTTCTGGATCCTGCGGGCCACGGTCAATACGGACTATTTCAGCAGGCTCGTGGATGCGGTGCGCATGGGGAAGACGGGGGAGACCTTCATCGTCAACGGACAAGGTTTCTACCAGACCAAGACACGCTCCGCGGGGGAACCGCTCTCCCCGTCCGGGTACCTGGACCTCACTCCCCACGAGGGGATCCGCGTGCATCAGGTCTCCATAGAAGAGACGGACTACATCTACACTACCACCTGGCTCGAGAGCCCGCGCTGGCTCCTCATCTTCCGGCAGGAGACGAGCGACGTCTACTCCCCCCTGTGGAAGGCCTCCTTCCTGGGGCTCCTCATGTTCCTGGTCGGTGCTGCCGGGGCCAGCTTGCTCGCTGTGGCGGTGGCCCGCGCCCAGACAAACAGGATCAAAAGGGCCGACAGGGAAAAAGAGATACTGACCCAGCGGCTCATGGTAGCGGGAAAGGCCGCTGCCGTGGGGGAGCTATCGGCTGGGCTCGCCCACGAGATCAACAACCCCCTGGCCACCATAGACACCCTCCAGACCCTGATCCAAGACATCGCGTCGGGCCCCTCGCTGAGCGACGAGGACAGGGATGAGATCATCGACTCGGCCCAGAAGATCGGCAAACAGGTACAGCGGGCCAAAGGCATCATGCAGGGCCTCCTCAAGTTCTCCCGCCGGGTGGAATCCCAACCGGAGTTCGTGGACCTGAACCAGTTGCTCCAGGAGCTCGCCGCCGTAGCGAGCACCAGGGCCATCGTGGAAGGCAAGAGGGTGGAGACAGACCTCAAGGAGCTGCCCACCATTTTGGCTTCCCCCGCCCACCTGCAGCAGGTCTTCGCCAATCTCCTGAACAACGCCCTGGACGCCGTCTCGGGCAAGCCCGACGGAAGGGTATCGCTCAGCAGCCGTCTCCATGACGGCAAGATCGAGGTGAGGATCTCCGACAACGGGTGCGGCATCCCCCAAGAGGATCTCTCGCGCATATTCATGCCCTTCTTCACCACCAAGCCGGTGGGTCAGGGCACTGGGCTCGGACTTGCCATCTGCTATGGCCTCATCCAGGAGCTGGGAGGGAGCATCCAGGTGGAGAGCACCCTCGGGGTGGGCACGACCTTCACTGTTCAGCTGCCGGGCCGACCCGCGACCGCCGGCCCGGATGCGGGAGGGGCCCGATGAACCCCATACGGGTCCTCCTCGTGGACGACGAGGCCGAATTCACCGAGGGCCTGACCAAGGTCCTGAGGCGCAGGGGCATGGAGGTGAGGGCAGTGTCCAACGCCGCGCAGGCCCTCTCCCTGGTCTCCAGAGAGACCTTCGACTTGGTCATCCTGGACGTGAAGATGCCCGGCATGGGAGGTCTCGAGGCCCTCTCGGAGATCAAGCGGACCTCCCCAGGGACCAAGGTGATACTCATGACCGGTCACCTCTCCCCCTCCGAGGAGGAGGAGGGCATAAGGGGCGGGGCCCTGGCCTATCTCATAAAGCCTTACCCCATCCCAGACCTTGTCACCCTGATACAGGAGGCGGCAGGCCACAAGAAGGAGGTAGAGTAGGTCGCTATGGGCAGGGGGCCATCCAGTGAGGCGGGCCGCATGCCCGCCACTTGCCACTGGTCAGTCGTCGGTTGATGGTGGCAGTTTGTCGGTTCGGCGTTGCCGGTGGCATGTCTTCAGTGAAGGCTCCCTTGATGCTACAGGCCACGGACAGCTCGCAACGCACAGGCCAGCCTGTGGAGTGAGGCCGGCGTTGAACGACCCAAAGGGGTTCGGGAACCGCGCGACCTGCGACTGACAAGGTCCGCCTCATGGGGGAGAGATGGCAGGATCCCCTTTAACTGGCAAGATCAAGGCCGTCTGGCGCGGCATCCTGCTGGTCCTGGAGGTCATCGGTCTTCGGGAGCCTCCCAGGGAGGTGGATCATGCCGCCATGCTCTCCCGCTTCAAGCTCTACCACGCCGAGTTCCGAAAGCTCCTCACGGCCAACAACAGCTTCCTGGAGACCATCGCCGAGCTGGAACACAAGCTCCACGGCAAGGAGTTCATCGACCGCTCGTACGTCAAGCGCAAGGCGGTGAGGGCCATGGCGGATGTCTACGCCATGGTGGAGAGCATAAACGTCATATCCGGGGAGCGCTATCCAGGCCTGCGAGAGGCGCGGGACCGTGTGGTGGCCGCCCTCGCCTCATTGGTGCAAGAGGAGGGCGCATCCACCAGATCAGAGATCCTCCTCGATCTCTCACAGATCCGCAGCAGTCACGCGGACCTGGTGGGGGGCAAGATGGCCAACCTCGGGGAGATACACAACGCCCTGGGGCTCCCCACCCCGGAAGGTTTCGCCATCACCACCGAGGGCTTCCGGCTCTTGATGGAGGAAGGGGGCATAAGATCATGGATCCAGGACGCGCAGATGGGGCTCGGATCCGAGGGGGAGGTGGAGCTGCTCAGCGAGGCCGTGCAGGATCGCATCCTGGCCACCAAGGTACCCCCCGCCCTGGAGAATGCCATCCTGGACGCCTATGACCGCATGGCCGAGAGGCTGGGTTTCACCCCCCCCATGGCAGTGCGATCCAGCGCCATCGGGGAGGACAGCGACCTCTCTTTCGCCGGACAGTTTCTCTCTGTGCTGGACGTCCCCAGGGACCGCCTACCCCAGGCCTACCTCCAGGTCTTGGCCAGCCTCTACTCACCGGAGGCCATACATTATCGCAGGCTCCACGGGATCCCTGGGGAGTCTGCGGAGATGGCCGTCGGCTTCCTCTCCATGGTGGACTCGTTGGCGAGCGGCATGGCCTTCTCCCAGGACCCCAACAACCCGGATGCGGGCCATGTCCTGATCCAGGCCGTGCGAGGCCTTGGGGTCACCCTGGCAGACGGTAGGGCCTCCCCGGAGGTCGTCCTGGTCTCCCTCAAGGACGATCCACCTGATGTCACACGCATCGAGGGGGATCAGAGGGCTCGGGTCGTCTCTTCCCGAGGCCAGGGCGTGAGGGAGGAGCCTTTGGACCCCGAGGAAGCCCTGGCCCCGGCCATCACGGACGAGGAGGCCGTGATCATCGCCAAGTGGGCCCTGGAGCTCGAGGATCACTTCGATGGGCCTCAGGATATCGAATGGGCCATGGGCCCTGACCGTAGCATCTTCCTGGTCCAGTCCAGGCCCCTTCGCATCTCGGCGCGCTCCTTGCGGAGGGAGGGACCTGTGGAGGGCTTCCGACTCCTGGTGGATGGGGGCGAGGTGGCGTGCCCAGGGATCGGTGTGGGGCCTGCAATCCACATGGACGCGGTCGGGGACCTGGACCATTTCCCGGAAGGGGCCGTCCTCATCGCCAGGCGATCCTCGCCGAGGTTCATTCGCCTCATGGCCAAGGCGCGGGCCATAGTGACCGATGTCGGGAGCACCACCGGCCACATGGCGTCTTTGGCCCGAGAGCTGCGTGTCCCCACCCTCCTCAATACCCGCAACGCCACCCGCTCCATCCCGCCCGGCTCGCTGGTCACAGTGGATGCTGGCAACGCCTATGTCTACGAAGGGGAGGTCCCGGCCTTGGCCTCCAAGGCGGTGGAGGAGGGGCCTGTGGAGTTCTTGGTCAGCCGTCGCTCCAGTGCGGAGTTCCGTTTGCTGGAGAAGGTGGTGGAACAGATAGTCCCCCTGAACCTCACCGATCCCAGCTCCCCCACGTTCACCGCGGAGCATTGCCGCACCCTCCACGACCTGGCCCGTTACATCCATGAGAGGTCTTACGCCGAGATGTTCGGGCTCGGGGAGAAGCTGGGGGACATGCGCCAGGCCAGCTATCTCCTGGACGTCTTCCTCCCCATAGACCTCTACATCATAGACCTGGGGGGCGGCCTCAAGGAGGTCCCCAAGGGAAACAAGGTGAAGCGCTCCCAGATCGCCAGCGTGCCCCTGACGGCTATGTTGAATGGGATGCTCCACGAGAGGATCCCCCGCTTCGGCCCCAGGGCCATGACCGTCTCCGGCCTCTTCTCCGTGATGATGCGCCACGCCACCACGAGCCCTGAGCAGGAGCGTTCGTTCCAGGACCCGTGCTATGCCCTCATCTCGGACTCGTACCTGAACTACACAGCGCGGGTGGGATATCACTTCAGCGTGGTGGACGCCTACTGCAGCCCCACCCCCAACAAGAACTACATCAGCATGCTCTTTCGCGGAGGGGCAGCGGATTACGCCCGCCGGAGCCGCAGGGTCAGGGCCATAGCCGGGGTCCTGGAGGAGAAGGGGTTCTCTGTGACGGCCACCGGCGACGTGGTCAGCGCCCGGCTGGGCAAGGCCACCCGGGAGGAGACCATGGCCCAACTGGAGATGCTGGGCAGCCTCCTGCAGTTCTTCAGGCAGATGGATGCGGCGATGGAGAGCGAGGAGTTCGCCCGTCTCTTCCAGGAGGCCTTCCTCAAGGGAGATTATGACCTGAGCGAGGCCATGGGGAAAAACAAGGGTTGACGCCCCAACGCTTTGCGGCTGCCTGCTGGCCAGGACCGAATACAGGCGGCCCAAGGCCCCCGTGTACACAGACGGCCGGGACCTCCCGGCCTCTAGTGTTGACACAGATGCCCTTGGTGTATTAAGGAACACCGAGCACATTTGGCCCTGATCTTCCCGCCCGGGAAAGAGCAAGGGGCGTACCCCGAGTCAAAGCGAGGAGGGTCCCATGACCGAGAGCAGGCTTCTCATAGAAAAGGGCGATGGCATATGCACCTTCACCATGAATCGCCCGACCCTGATGAACGCCCTGGATGTGGACTTCGTCAAGGAGCTCCAGGAGGCCTTCGCGGCCCTCGAATCCAGCCCCGACACCCGAGTGGTGGTGCTCCAGGGCGCTGGGGGCAACTTCTCCTCAGGGGCCGACATGTCCTTCCTCAACGTGGAGCACGGTGCCCCGGCAAGCCTCCAAGGCATGAGGCTGGTGGGGAGGCTGGTCCAGACCATCAGGGAGATCCCACAGCCGGTCATCACCAAGGTGAGGGGGTTTGCGGTGGGGGGAGGGGCGAATCTCGCCTTGTCCGGCGACTTCGTGGTGGCATCCCACGAGGCTCGCTTCTGTCAGGTCTTCATCAATATCGGCGCCATAACCGACATGGGAGGAACCTACTTCCTCCCCAGGCTGGTCGGCCTGGCCAAGGCCAGAGAGCTGGCCATGCTGGGGGAGATCATCGACGGAAAGACCGCTGCCTCCATCGGCCTCATCTACAGGTCCTTCCCTGACGAGGAGCTCGATGGCGAGGTGGACTCTCTGGCCAGGAGGCTCAGCCAGAAGTCCCC
>CAZOXN010000192.1:0-5606 GCA_964583655.1 uncultured Desulfarculaceae bacterium
TGACCGTGTCCTCTCTCCTCGCCATTGAATGAATCCTTCGCCGCCTTTACCATGGCCTCCGGCTGCGGACCGAAGGCCTCGACAAAGGGCTTGAGGACCCTGGCGCCAAAGATGGGCATGTAAAAGGCCCCTGACTCCACCTCCTGGAAGGTGACCAGGTTCCCGCTCAACTGGATCCCCGGGGCCTTCTCCAGATAGTGCAGGATCAGGGCCTTCTGCCATGGTGGGATCTCGTCAGGAGAGTCCGCCCAGCGCACGTCTATGTCCGGATGAGGGATGATGCATCTCCGGCCCATGACCACCATCTCGAGGAAGATCCGCCCTCTTATCTCGGTGACGAAGGCACCGCTTCTGCGCGCGATCTCCTGAGGATGGCGTCCTTTCAAGGCCTTGACGGCCAGTTCCAAAGAGAGAGTGTAATCCCTCTGCTGAGTGCTGTTCATGCCTCGTGCCGAGTTCAGGATCACATCCCTGCGGCAGAGATGATCTCAGGGACGAGATGCTCTCTGCCGATGGCCATTATGTGAACCCCATCGCAGACCTTCTCTTCCTTGAGCTGACGGATCATGCGCCCCGCGATCTCGATCCCTTTGTCCAAGGCCTTGCCCTTGGGGGCGCTCACGAGCTCCTCTATGAGCCCCTGGGGCACGAAGATCCCTGGGACGTTGGCGTTCATGAACCGGGCCATACCGGCAGAGGCCAGGAGCACTATCCCCGCCAGTATCTTCACGTTGAACTGGCGGGCATACTTCATGAACTTCTTGAAGTTGTCCAAGTCGTAGATGGCCTGCGTCTGGATGAATTCGGCCCCGGCCTTGAGCTTCTTCTCGAACTTCAGGAGCTGGGGCTCGATGGGATCGGCCTCTGGGGTGACGATGGCCCCCACACAGAACTTGGGGGCCCCCTTGAGGTCATTTCCGGCGAAGTCCTTTCCCTGTTCCAGCTGCCGGATCAGCTTGACCAAGAGGACCGAGTCCAGATCGAAGACAGGCTTTGCCTCTATATGGTCGCCCACAGTGATGTAGTCCCCGGTGAGGGAGAGAACGTTGCGGATGCCGAGCACGTAGGCCCCCAGGAGTTCCGACTGGAGCGCCAGGCGGTTTCGGTCCCGGCAGGTCATCTGCAGGATAGGCTCCCCCCCTGCCTCCTTGATGAGCTTGCACACAGGCAGAGACCCTATGCGCATGACAGAACTCTGGTTGTCCGTCACATTGAGGGCGTCCACCTTGTCCTTGAGCATCTCGATATGGTGGAGCATCTCGTCGATGTCCACCCCCTTGGGAGGGCCGATCTCCGCCGTGACGACGAACTCCTTGGTATCCAGCGCTTCGCGAAAAGGCATGGCCATCTCTACGCTCCCTCCTCCTTGTATGCCTCGTGAACCAACCTGGCCGGGGTGGTCTGGACCTTGTAGTTCTTGGCGGGCTTTATCTCGCGGAACCGGTCCAGACTGCCCTGGGCGTTCAAACGCCTGTAGATGAGGGTCCAGGCGCAGTCCTTGTTCTTGTCCACCTCGCACTTGCCGTGGTTGGTCCCCCCGCAAGGCCCGTTGACCAGGCCCTTGGGACAGATGGTGACGGGGCAGATGCCTCCCGTATCGGCCAAGAGGCAATTGGCGCAGGCCCTGCATTTCTCGGCCCACGCACCTTCCCTCTCCGCCACCCCGATGAAGGTGGTGTTGAGGGCCGGCACCACCCTGCGCTCCTCGTAAAGGTCCGCGGCCATCTGCACTCCTGCACCGCAGGCCAGGGAGAGGATCACGTCGTAGTCCTTGACCCGATCCTTGATCGCGTCGAAGTACTCCTTGTCGCACTGGCGTTGGATGGTCTCCTCGTCCACCCGGACGTCCCTGCCCTCTTCCCGAAAGGCCATCCGGAGCTGGGAGGCCAGGAGCTGGACCTCCTTCTCGCCTCCTGCCATGCAGACCGCCACGCAGGTGCCGCAACCCAGGACGAGGACCTTCTCGCACCCATCTAGATAGGACTTGATCTCCTCAAACGGTTTTCTCTGCCCTACGATCATCTCTCCCTCTCCGCCAATGTGCTACCCACCGACCGTGGAGGCCTCACCGACACGGGCCACTGCCCCGGAGGCCCCCGCTTTGCCCTTGATAGGGGAGGGACCGAGCTCCCTGGCCCTACGCGTCATCTCCTCCACCGCCTCGGCAAAGGCCTTGGCCATGGAGGAACTCATGTTGAACATCTCCAGCCTCTCGGGCTCCAGACCGATCTCCTTCAACAGTCCCTTGGTATACTGGACCCACCGTCTTGCCCTCACATTTCCCTCCAGGAAATGGCACTCCCCCTCCAGTCAGCCGGCCACGAACACGGCATCAGCCCCAGCCTCGAAGGCCTGCAAGAGGTGAATGGGCTCGACCTTTCCGGTGCAAAGGAGCTTGATCATCCGGACGTTGGGCGGGTACTGCAACCTCATGGAGCCCGCCAGGTCAGCGGCCGAATAGGCACAGTATGTACAACAAAAGGCAGCGACCTTGGGTTCATAAGACATCTTCGAGTTCTCCTCCGATCTTTGCTTGGTATCCGGTGTCATTTCGTCTCACTCTGGCACCGCTGCCCGTTGTGAGTCGTCAGTAGTCCGTTGCAACGGACCACCCGCGACGGACAACTGACAGTTGCTCACCCGATCCCTCACCGTTCGATCACCGACCCGACAGCCCCCACTGACCTCAACCTTCTAGGGCAGCCACCTTGGCCAGGACCTCTCGATCCGTGTAACTTCCGAGCTCGATGGCCTTTCTCGGGCAGGCCGAGGTGCATATGCCGCAGCCCTGGCAGGCAGCCGGGGCTATCTCGGCCACCCCCTTTGCCCCGATCTGCGGGACATGGTAGGGACAAGCCCTCACGCAGGTCAAACAGGCCACGCACCTGTTCTCGTCCACCCATGCCTTCTCCCCGGACAAGTAGAGCTGCTTCTTGGAGAGCACTGTCACCGCCCTGGCCGCGGCGGCCTCTGCCTGGGCGATGGTGTCCTTGAGGGGCTTGGGGCCGTGGGCCAGGCCGGCGAGGAAGTTCCCCTCGGAGGCGAAGTCCACGGGCCTCAGCTTCATGTGCGCCTCCATGAAGAACCCGTCGGCGTTCAATGGGAGCTTGAACTGCTGGGAGATGGGGTTCTCCCTGTCCCCCTCGATCCCAACGGCCAAGGAGACGAGATCCACAGGGATCTCGAGCTCCTCTCCCAGGACGTGATCGCGCACGCGCACAGTTAGGGACCCTCCTGAGGTCTCCACGATCGGGGGCTCCTCTTTCTTGAATCGGATGAAGATCACCCCCTTTTCCCTCGCCTCCCTATAGAAATCCTCCAGGAGCCCGTAGGTGCGGATGTCCCTGTACAGGATGAATACCTGCACGTCCGGGTTCGTGGCCTTGAGCCTCAGGGCGTTCTTGACCGAGCCCTGGCAGCAGATCCTGCTGCAATAAGGGTGCTCGTCGTTGCGAGAGCCCACACATTGGATCATGGCCACGCTGTTCAACCCCTTCAACGCGGGGTCGTCTCTGGCGATACGATCTTCCAGCTCGAGGCTCGTCAAGACCCTCGGGTCCTGACCGTACGAGTACTCCTTTGGCTCGTAAGGCTTGGCCCCGGTCGCCACCAAGGTGATCCCGTGACGGATCTCCTGCGGTTCCCCCCCATTGGAGGATATCCGGGTGGTGAAATTCCCCACGAAGCCTGTGTGACTCAAGACCTCCGACTCCGTGTAAAGGCGGATCGCGGGGTGACTCCTGACCTTGCCCTCCAGCTCGTCCAGATACCGTATGACATCGTCACCCTCGATGGTGTAATGAACCTTGCGGGCGATCCCCCCCAACTGACCAGTCTTCTCCAGTAGGTGGACCATGTAGCCTTGGTCAGCGATGTTCAGGGCGGCCTTCATGCCCGCCACCCCACCGCCTATGACCAGGGCGGACTGCTCCACAGGGACCGTGAGCTGTTCCAGGGGGCGGGCGTTGCGCACCTTGGCCACTGCCATCCGGACCAAGTCCTTGGCCTTCTCCGTGGCCCTGTCAGGCTCCTGCTGGTGCACCCAGGAACCCTGGTCCCGGATATTGGCCATCTCGAAGAGATAGGGGTTGAGCCCGGCCTGCCTGAGGGTCTCGCGAAACAACGGCTCGTGGGTCCTGGGGCTGCACGCGGCCACGACCACCCGGTTGAGCCTCTTCTCCTTCAGGACCTCCACCATTCGCTGGATGTTGTCCTGGCTGCATGTGAAGAGGGTCTGGTCCGCATGGGCCACCCCAGACAGGGTCGCCGCATACTCTGTCACCTCCGGCACACGGATGACGCTGCCGATATTGATCCCGCAGTTGCACACGAATACCCCGATCCTCGGCTCCTCCTCCCTCACATCCCGCTCCTGTGGCAGGACCTTCTCCCGGACCTCGGTCCCCTTGGCCGATGCGAGCAGCACCTGAGCCCTGGCAGCGGCCGAGGAGGCCTGCATCACGGTCTCAGGTATGTCCTTGGGTCCCTCGAAGGTGCCGCACACGAACAGGCCTGGCCTGGATGTGGCCACCGGCGAAAAACGTCCGGTGGAACAAAAGCGATACTGGTTCAGCTCTATCCCCAGCTTCCGGGATAGCTCCACCGCCGAGGCCGAGGGCTCCATCCCCACCGAAAGGACCGCCAGGTCGTGGGTCTCCTCGTGAACCTTCCCGTCCTCGTCCACGTACCGGATGATCAGGTCCTTGGTGTCTGGCTCCTCCACGATGCTGTGGATACGAGAGCGAACGAAGCGGACCCCGATCTCCTCGCGGGCCCTGTCATAGTATCTCTCGAAATCCTTGCCGAAGGTCCTCATATCCATGAAGAAGATGGTCGTATCCAGGCCTTCCTTGGCGTGCTCCTTGGCGATGATCGCCTGCTTGATGGCGTACATGCAGCACACCGAGGAGCAATATCCGTGGTCCCCCTCATTTATGTTCCTGGAGCCCGCGCACTGGATCCAGGCAATACGCTTGGGCTCCTTGTGGTCCGAAGGACGCACCATGTGGCCCTGGAACGGGCCTGAGGCGCTCAGGATCCTCTCGAACTCCTTGCTCGTCAAGACATTGGGGATCCTTCCGTACCCGTAGGTCTTGAGGATTTCCGGGGGGACGGTCTGAAACCCGGGGGCGAGGATGACCGAGCCCACCTGCAGGGTGAGCCTCTCCTCCTTCTGTCCGAAGTCGACGGCCTTGTTCTCGCAGAACTTCTCACATGCCCTGCACTTCCCTTTCTCGAAGTAGATGCAGTTGTCCCTGTCGATGGCGTACTTGAGCGGCACGGCCTGCGGATATAGCACATATATGGCCTTCCTCTGACCGAGCCCCTCGTCGTAAGGGTTGTCCACCTTCCGCGGGCATTTCTGGGCGCATATCCCGCAGGCCACGCACTTTTCCTCGTCCACGTACCTAGGGTGCTTGAGGACCGTTACCTGGAAGTCCCCCTCCTCCCCTTTGATCTCCTCGATCTCGCTCAGGGTGAGGATCTTGATGTTGAGGTGTCTGCCGCACTCCACCAGCTTAGGGGAGAGGATGCACATGGAGCAATCGTTGGTGGGGAAGGTCTTGTCCAATTGCGACATCACCCCCCCGATGGCCGCTGATCGC
>CAZOXN010000193.1:0-5598 GCA_964583655.1 uncultured Desulfarculaceae bacterium
GGCAAGACCCTGATGGGCGCCTGAGGCATGAAGGCGGCGATCTTCTTGCTGTACTCAGGCCACTCCGAGGCCATGTAGCGCTTCCACAGGTCCAGGAACTCGCGGGGTGCATCTTGTGCAACCGCAGTGGCGTCGTGCAACTGGGCCACATGCCTCACGCGGTAATACCGGGTGACCCCTTCCTTTCTGGACTTGAAGATGAGCCCCTTCTTGAAGAGGACCTCGACCATCTCCTCCACGCGCCCCCGCGCGATCCCGGTCTTCTGGGAGATCTCCTCCGCGCTGCTCGGACTCTGGGCGGCGAGGAGGAGGCTGGCCTCTTCCTCGTCAAGGAGCGAACGAAAGATCTCCGGTATG
Source organism: uncultured Desulfarculaceae bacterium (assembly GCA_964583655.1). Lineage (GTDB taxonomy): Bacteria > Desulfobacterota > Desulfocorpusculales > Desulfocorpusculum > Desulfocorpusculum > CAZOXN01. Next base: position 358 of record CAZOXN010000193.1, read on the forward strand.
ATCTCTGAGCCTTTTGCACCTATGGCCTCGGCCAGTTGTTGGTAAGAGTCCTTGTCCATGTCCCGCCCTCCTCATCTGGTACAGGCATCCTCCCAGGAGAGTCTGCCTGGCTCGTGTGTCAGTTTGCCCAGGTCCGCGGCGCCCCGGAAAAAGGCCTTGCGACCCGACCCATGACCGATTCCCGCAGAACCACCAAGGACGACGAGCAACTGATCAGTTCCTCTTCAATCGTTGAAGTACTCCTCTCTCATCGCCAGGGTCAGGCCATCGCTCTCCATCAGGCGTTTGGCCAGACCCTCGGTCTTCGGCAGCTCGTAATGGAAGAAGTATCTGAAGGTGTGGAGCTTCCCTCTGTAGAAGGCGGCCTCTGCCTCTGTAGCACCCGCCTCCAGGGCCCTTTGGGCGGCGGTGGCCTGGAGGAGCCATTGCCATGCCACGGCCACGATGCCGAAGCACTCGAGGTAAAGTGTGGCATCCGCCAGGAAGAGCTCCACGTCACCCTTGGAGGCCACCCCAACCAGGTGAGCCGTAACCCTCTGGAGTTTCTCCAGGGCCTCTTCCAGGTCCTGGGTGTAAGGCCGGAGATCCGACAGGCCCTTGGCCGCATCCATGTCCTTTGCGACCTCCCTCAAGTAGACCTGAAAGGCCTTCCCGTTCTGCATGATGACCTTCCGGCCCAACAGATCCATGCCGTGGATGCCCGTGGTCCCCTCGTGGATCGGGTGAATCCTGGCATCTCTGTATAGTTGCTCCAAGGGAAACTCGTCGCAGTATCCGTAACCCCCTAGACACTGCAGGCCCTGGCTCACCGACAAGATGCCCATCTCCGATGGATAGCTCTTGGCCACCGGAGTCAGAAGATCCAGAAGCAGGAAGTTACGTTCCCTCTCCTCCCCGGTCAGGACCCTAGTCAGGTCAGCATACTTGTAGCACTGCATCAGGAGGGAAAGGGATCCCTCGACGACCGCGCGCTGGAACAGTAACATCCGTCTCACGTCTGCGTGCTGGATGATGGGGACCTGGGGGGCGCTCGGGTCCTTGGCCCCTGGTTTCCGCCCCTGGGGGCGATCCTTGGCGTACTCCAGGGACGCATAATACGCAGCAGAGGCGATGGCCGCGGCGCCCATGCCCACGTCGATTCGCGCCTCGTTCATCAGCTGGAACATGTAAGAAAGCCCTTTGTGCGGCTCACCCACCAGGAAGCCCCTGCAGTCATCGTTGTCTCCGAGGCTGAGTTGGGTGATGGGCGCCCCGCGGTAGCCCAGTTTATGGTATATGGTGACGATGGTGACATCGTTGGGGACCAGACGGCCGTCGGCCTCCAGCCGCTTGTTCGGGACAACGAAGAGGGAGATCCCTTTCACCCCTGGAGGGGCCCCCTTTATCCTAGCCAGCATTAGATGCACCACGTTCTCCACCCCGTCGTGGTCGCCCGTGGAGATGAAGATCTTCTGCCCCTTGATCTTGTAATAGCCCTCATCGGTGGGCTCCGCCTGAGTGGTGATGTCCGAAAGCGAGCTCCCAGCCTGCGGCTCGGTGAGGGCCATGGTCCCCTGCCATTGCCCTGAGAACATCTTGGGGATGTAGGTCTCCTTCTGCTCTTGGCTCCCAAAGGATTCGATGAGATGGGCGGCCCCGGAGGTCAGAAATGGATAAACGCTGGCGGAATAGTTGGCCGCGGCGAATATGAAACGGCACGCGCCCGTGACCATGAGGGGGAGCTGCTGGCCACCCAGTTCATAGGGCGCGTTCGCCGCGATCCAGCCGCCGTCACCGCACTCCCTCATGATGGTCCTGACCATGGGATGGACCAGGACGCGCCCCTCCACGTGCTTGGGCGGATCCTTGTCCATCTCCTCGAAGCAAGGCTTGAAGAGGTCTTTGCCCATCTTCAAGGCAGTGCTGAGGACCAGGTCGAAGGTCTCGCGGCTGTGATCCTGGTAATAAGGGTATCGGGTGATGGAGGGTGCGTCGAAGACCTCGTACATCAGGAATCTCAGGTTCCGCTCGCTCACGAATCTCTCTGCCATGGCTTCTCTCCTCCCGTGGTTTCGACTTCCGAAAGTCCGTCGAGTCTCCTCCAGCGCATACCGAGGCGCGCTCCCTGAAACGAAATTGGCCCCGATCCGGGCGTCCCCATCCGGCACGACCGTAGCACGAGGGGAGTCACTTTACAATCACAGCCTCCGGGAGCCTCCGACTCAGGATGTCCACCGCCTCCTCGACCATCTCCTCCAGGACTTGGCGCGCAGGCTTGATCTCCTTGATGAGCCCCGATATCTGCCCGGCAAAGGCACCCAGATAATCGGTCTTCCTCGCCCTGAGGAAACCTTCCACGAGGGCAGAGGCAAGCAGGGCCTGAAACGGAAACGGCAGCGGCTCCAGACCTGAGGCGTCCATGAGGTCGTGGAACTTGTTGTAGCTTGCCCTGGACGTCTTGCCCGTGTACCAGTAGGTCCTGCGCGTGTCTTCGTCCGTGGAGTCCACGATGCGCTGCTTGTGTACCTCCAAGGCGCCTCCCTCTTGGGTCGCGAGAAATCGCGTCCCTACCCACACGCCAGCGCATCCCATGGCCAGTGCCGCTGCCAGTCCCCTCCCGTCGCCTATCCCCCCAGCGGCCAAGACCGGCACCGGATATGCTGCATCTATGGCCTGGGGCAGGAGGGCCATGGTCCCGATCCTTCCCGTGTGCCCTCCGCCCTCGTACCCTTGGGCTACTATCAGGTCCACCCCCGACTGGGCCATCCTCTTGGCGTTCTTGGCATTGCCCGTGATCCCCAGGACCTTCATGCCAGCGGCGTGGGCCTCTTCGACCATGAAACCAGGGTTCCCCAGTCCCGCACAGAAGAGGGGGACTCTCTCCTCTATGCAGGCCTGGACCGCTGAGAGCGGGCGAAGGGTCGTGGTGTCCGTCCTCATGATCAGGTCGATGTCCGGCAGATCCATCTCTGCCTTCACCTTCTCGAACCAGTCCCTGTGCGCCTGGGGCAGGGTCTTGAGCACCTCTTGTAAAGGGATCTCCTTCGGGGCATCCATGAGCATGCCGCCCTGCGCCACCATCTCCTTGGGAAGGAGCAGATCCACACCGAACGGCTTGTCGGTCTGGGCCCTTATCTGCCTTATGGCCCCCCTCATCTCCTCCACCGTGAAACCGCTGGCCCCCAAGACGCCAAGCCCCCCCGCCTCGGACACGGCCACCACCAGCTCCACCGGCGCCCCGGTCTTCTCCCCCACGAGGCTAGGTCCCATCCCAGCACTGATGATGGGGTACTCGATACCCAACATGTCGCAAAGTCTCGTCCGTAGCACCCTCCCGCCCATGTCGCTCCTCCCGTCATCTGCCTCGAATCGAAGTGCCTTTCATGACACTCACCACCATGTCACAAGACCCCTGCGCCCTCATGAGTCCAGAGCCGGGGCAGTGCTCGTGCGATACCTGGCCAGGTCTCCCCTGGGGACCGGGACCCTCCTGTGCCGCTTGGTGAAGCCCACAGGCAAGGTGGCGTCTATTATCACCTTGGTACGGACCCCGTCCCTGGAAATGGGTATGTACTCATGCCCCCTCGAATCAGGCAAGAGGATGAGGCCACGGGAGGCATCCCACCGGGTGGCGATAGCCCATTCCACATCCGTTCGGTCCCTGATGTCGATATCATCGTCCACCACGATGATCAGGTCCAGGTCCTTGAGGGCCGTGATGGCGGCATAGGCGGCGTTCCTCTGTACCCCCTCGTCCCATGGCCCAGCCTTGTGGACGCTCATGACGAGATGAAACCTGTACAGCCCCCCCGGCGTCAGGACCAGGTCCACCACGCAAGGGGCTGCGGCTTGCACCGCCTTGAGGATCACCCCTTCCCGCACGGACTTGGTCAAGACCGGCGATTCCCTGGCCGTTATCACGTGCCAGATGGGGGTGCGGCGATGGTAAAGACAGTCGATGGTGACCACCGGAGCCGGGGCCACCTCGGAATAGAGCCACACGAACTCCATGAAGGGGCCCTCATCCATCATCTCCCCGGGCGAAATGGAGCCCTCCATGACGAGTTCGCAGTCGGCCGGCACGAGCAGGGGGACCCTCTGCCCTTCCACGACCTCCAGGGGCCTGCCCCTTATCCCTGAGGCCACGTGATATTCGTCCATCTCCAGCGGTAGCTGTGCCCCCATGATGGCCGCAGCGTATACGAGGCCCAGATCAGGGCCCATGACCACTGCTATGGGCAGGGCCTGCCCCCTGGCCTTGGCCTTTGCCCAGAGGGCCCTGAGGTGACGCCCCAGATCGAGTCTGATGAGGAGCTTGTTTCCCCCTGCGTGCATGAGGCGATGGTACGAGGCATTGTACACCCCGGTGTCCGGGTCCTTGGCTACGACGATCCCCCCGGAGATGTATCTCCCCCCGTCCAGAGGGGCATATCTCAGGAGGGGGAGGAGCTCGCCCAGGTCTGGCTGTCCGTGAAAGAGCTCCTGCACCGCTGCGGAGCCGACCTTGGAGGGAGGGAGCGGATTGGCCAACCCGCGGTCGATTCGCTCCCTGAAGCCTTGGAGATCCACGTCGAAGGCGGTCAGTATGTTCTCCTCGCTGGAGAGGAAGTTCCCCAGTACCCTGAAATCGTGATCCTTGATCCGCTTGAAGAACATGGCTTGGTTCGGCTTACAGGCCAGGAGGCCGCTGAGCTCGAGATCCCAGTCCACCTGGTCTTCCACCTTCAAGAGGAGCCCAGCGGCATCCAAACGCCCCAAGGCTGCTCGAAAACCGATCTCCGGTACCTTGGCTTCGAGGCTCACACTTCCCTCCCCTTCTCTGGGACCATGAGCGGTCATGAAATCCTTGCGATGGGACATTCTAACAAGTGCCGGGCCTATTGCCCAGACCCGCTGGGATCACCTCCCTCGAATCTCTTGACAAGGTATGCCGTATCTGATATCGAAGCCGCATCATGGCCTCGAGCGCCGGTGCCTTCCCCATTCACACACCTCTCCCCTGGCGCCAGGACTCGATTCCGCCCGGTTCTGGTCAGGCCGGCAACGGCTGAACAGCCCTTGAGGAGGATCCCATGCAACGCACTACCACGATCCTCGGACTTGTGGCCTCGGCTGTGATCGTCTGGCTGGGCCCGTGTTGGGGCCGAGATCTCCTGGTGGGCCGCATCTACAGCACGCAAGGCCAGGTGGAGGTCTCCAGGGACGATGGCAAGACCTGTGATGACGCCCGCCCCCTCCAGGATCTTTACCAGGGGGATACCA
>CAZOXN010000194.1:0-5580 GCA_964583655.1 uncultured Desulfarculaceae bacterium
CGGGACCTTTGGCCGAGGCTCCTTCTGGAGGTACGCTCCGGGGCCACTCACCCGCAACCTGCCTTCGTGGTCTGGCCAGAGACCACAGATGAGATATCCACGTTGTTGTCCTGGGCCCAGCAAGCGCGGGTCCCTGTGACCCCTTGGGGAGGGGGAAGCGGGGTCTGCGGGGCGGCCCTCCCGGCCGAGGGGGGGATCGTCCTGGACACCAAGCGCATGGACCGGGTCCTCTCCTTGGACCCCACCTCCCTCACGGTGACCTGTCAGACAGGGATCCTTGGACAGCATCTCGAGGATGCCCTCCAGGCCAAGGGGCTCACCTTGGGTCATTTCCCCTCTTCCATCTATTGCTCCACGCTGGGTGGATGGATGGCCACGCGTTCGGCTGGCCAGCTATCGTCCCGATACGGCAAGGTCGAGGACATGGTCATAGGGGTGAAGGCAGTGCTTCCTGACGGAAGGGTGATCCATACGGGCAGGGCGCCTCGCTCAGCCACAGGCCCCGACCTGGTTCAACTCTTCCTCGGTTCAGAAGGGACCCTGGCCGTCCTCACCGAGGCCACCCTGGCCGTGAACCCGCTCCCGGAGGCCCACCTTTCCATGGCCTACGTGTGGGACCGCATCTCCAACGGTCTGGATGCGACCCGCTGCATAATGCAAGCCGGTTTGAGGCCCGCAGTGGTGCGCCTCTACGACGAGTTGGACACAGGGATCGCCCTCAGGTCCCAAGGATTGGAGGTCCGGGGTTCCCTGCTCCTTCTCAGGTTCGAGGGGCATCCGCGCCTGATCCAGGCAGAGGCCGGCCTGGCCAGAGAGATAGTCGAGGAAAAGGGGGGCCAAGACCTCGGGCCAGGCCCTGCCGAGCATTGGTGGGAGCACAGGTACAGCATCTCCTACCAGCAGAGCCCCATACTCTCCCAGGAAGGGACATTCTTGGACACCATAGAGGTGGCGGCAACATGGGACCGCCTAGAGACCCTTTACTGGTCCATGAGAGAAGGCCTGGCCCCCTTGGCCCTGGTCATGGCGCACTTCTCCCACGTTTATCCGCAGGGGGCCTCGATCTACTTCACGGTGGTCGGCAAGGCCTTGGGGAAAGAGGTCCAGGCCTACGATGAGGTATGGCGGAAGGCCATGGAGATCTGCATCCACGTCGGAGGGACCATCAGCCATCACCACGGGGTCGGGAGGCTCAAAGCGCCATGGATGGGCCTCGAGCACGGGGAGGGGCTGGAGGTCATGAGGGCCATCAAACGCGCCTTGGACCCCAGTGGTATCCTGAACCCAGGGAACATGGGGCTTTGAACTCGAGTCACCGGGCTTGCACAGTCGATGGGATGCACCACGCATATTTGTCCTGCATCGTTTATCGTGCATCCTGTATCCTGCACCGTGATCCCTTCACGGGAGAGTTGATGCGATGAAAACCGGACATCTCTCAGATGGCATCGATTTCTCTGACCTAGAGCGCCAGATCGCCTATTGCGCGTATTGTCCCAAGATGTGCCGGTTCTCATGTCCCACAGCCATGGTCCGCCCCAGCGAGGCCCTCCACCCCACGGGAAAGGCCACGATCCTTTGGCGTCTCCTGAAGCGGGCAGCCCCTGTGAGCCGCGATGTGGCAGATGTGCTTTACAGGTGCACGGGGTGCATGCTCAGCCGCAGTTTCTGCGATCATGAGATCCAGGTCTATCCGCCCATCGAGAGGGCCAGGGCATTGGCCTTCGCATCAGGCATGGCCCCCGAAGGGGTGCAAGGGGCCATGCGATCGGTTCACACACTGGGAAACCCCTTTGGTGGCAACCTGGCCGATGCCTTCTACCACCAGGTCCCTCCCCGGTGGGTCCAACCCGAGGCACAGGTCTTGGTCTTCACGGGTTGCGCAACACTCGAGGCTGATCCGGGGGTCTTGGCCCACCTCGTGGGCGTCCTGGAACGCCTGCGGATAGACACGGTGGGATTCCTCCCCCCTGACCCCATGTGTTGCGGCGGCATCTGTCTGGACCTCGGGGATCAGGAGGGCTTTCGCGAGGCGGCGGTTGCCCTAGTGCCCAGGCTGGCTTCGGCCAAGAGGATCGTGACCCTCTGCCCGCACTGTCATTACACCCTCAAGACGCGTTATGCGTGGCTGGATCCTTCTTTGGCCAACAGGGTGGAACACGTCACCGAGTTCCTCTGGAGATTCTCCCATCGCATGCAACCCATGGAGGATGCGGCCCCAGAGGCGGTCCTCTATCACGACCCATGCTACCTGGGGAGGTACATGGGGGTATTTCAGCACCCGCGAGACTTGCTGGGCAGGGTCCTACCGCGGGGAAATCTCCTGGAGTTTCCGCAAAGGGCACACAAGGCGGAATGCTGTGGAGGAGGGGGAGGGCTCCCCTTCTCTTTTCCAGATGAGGCGAAGGCCATTGCCAGGAGGCGCCTAGCCAGCGCCACCTGCCCCTCCTCGACTGTGGTCGTCAGCGCCTGCCCATGGTGCACGAAGATGCTGAGAGAGGCCCAGCCCCAGGGCGAGGTCATGGACCTGGTGACTGCCTTGGCCAGATCCCTTTGCCTGTGAGGAGATTCCAGTGAACGCCAGACGGATACATGCCATAGTGAATCCCGCATCCGCCAACGGCCGGACCCGCAGGGAGTGGCCGCATCTCCTGAGACTGGTGCAGGCCCGGCTTGGAGGGATCACATGGGAGATGACCGATGGACCTGGACACGCCACAGGGCTCGCGGCCAAGGCCCTCCAGTCGGGCTGCACACATATCCTGAGCGTGGGCGGGGACGGCACGCACCAAGAGGTGGTCAACGCCTTCCTCGGCCCACACGGCTCCTTGTACCCGGAGGCGATCATGGGGGTCCTCTCCAGGGGTACGGGCGGGGATCTCGTCAAGTCCCTGGGAATCCCGAAGAGGCCGGAAGAGGCCATAGCCTGTCTGGCCCAGGAGAGGGTGGCACACATGGATGCGGGTTGGATCCGGTATCGAGACCCCGCGGGGATCGAACGGCAACGCGCATTCCTAAACGTGGCCAGCCTCGGCATAGGCGGTGAGGTGGATCTGCGGGTCAACCGGACTAGCAAGGCCTTGGGAGGATTCATCTCCTTTCTGTGGGCCACCATGGTCACCTTGATGGCCTTCGAGGGAAAGCACATCAGCCTATCTTTGGACGGCGGACCGTGGACCGAACACGACGTCGTCCTCATCGCCGTGGCCAACGGGCAATACTTCGGAGGTGGGATGTGGGTCGCCCCGACTGCCAGGGTCGACGATGGGGCTTTCAGGATAGTGCTCGTCCGGGACATGAAGCTCCTGGAACTCCTGCCCCAACTGGGAAAGGTATACAGGGGCACCCACCTCACCCACCCCAAGGTGGAGCTGTTCCAGGCCAAGAGGGTCGTTGCGGAGTCACGCGACGAGGTCTGGCTAGATGTGGACGGCGAACCCCTTGGGACACTGCCCGCAGAATTGCACCTGCTCCCTAGGGCCGTCAGGGTCATCGTCGGACCTGGCTTTGAAACTTCGCCCGACCATGCTATTCACAGTCCCGACACGGAGTAGTAAACTGAAGCCTCCGGATACGAAGCCTCGGCTGCGCGAGACACACGATGCCCTCTTTGATCGACGATCTCCTGGAGCCCAGTTCCATGCCCGAGAGGACCTCGACGGTCCGTCTCATCCAGACGCACATCTCGCTCATCTTCGTGACAGACGAATTCGTTTACAAGGTCAAGAAGCCTGTGGACTTCGGTTTCCTCGACTTCACCACCCTCGAGAAAAGGCTCTATTATTGCGAACGCGAGGTCATGCTCAACAGTCGTCTATCTAGCGGCGTGTATCTGGGGGTGGAGCCCATAACCCACGACGGCAGGAGATACAGAATCGGAGGCCGTCACGATGAGGCGTTGGAATACGCCGTGAAGATGAGGAGGATACCTGAGGAGATGCTCATGAAGGCGCTCCTCCAGAGGGGAGTTCTTGAGGAAAGACAACTGAGATCCATAGCGGCTGTCCTGGCCAGATTCCACAGGGGGGCGGAGAACTCCCCGGAGATAGACCGCTTCGGTGAGCCGGAGAGTTTCCGGGTCAACACCGACGAGAACTTCACGCAGACAATGGCATACGTGGGTAGGACCATCGAACAGCGGCAGCTCGACGCCCTGAGGAGATGGACGGATCGATTCTATGAGTCCAACAGGGAGCTCTTCCTGGAGAGGATCTCCTCGAAGAGGATCAGGGACTGCCACGGCGACCTGCACATGGAGCACATCTGCTTGACCGACCCCATCATCATCTTCGACTGCATAGAGTTCAATGACCGCTTCCGCTATTCGGATACGCTCTCCGACATCGCCTTCCTCCTCATGGACCTGGAGTTCCACGGTGCAAGGGATCTGGCCAGGAGGCTCTGGGATCACTACCAGGGGCTGGCGTGTGAAGGGGGGCAAGAGTCGCTGCTTCGCTTCTACAAGGTGTACAGGGCGTATGTGAGGGGAAAGGTGAACAGCTTCCAGCTCGACGACGAGCGGATAACCTCCAGGGAGAAAGAAGAGGCCCTTTGCAGGGCAAGGGATTACTTCCGCCTGGCCATGGAATATATCGAGGAGGGTCAGGGACCAGGAGATTAGACCCACTACGGTACGGGAAAGGAGTGGAGATATGCGAGAACCATTTGTGGCCTTCGTCGAGAGAGAACTCGGGCCAAGGACCCTGCTCATCGCCTGCGGGCTCCCGGCATCCTGGAAGACGGAGACCACCGAGGTGGTCGCCCAGATCAAGGGTTACAGGATGCTCAGGACGGACTTGATCCGTTTGGAAGTCTGGAAGGGAGAGGATGTATTCGACGAAAAGGTCGCCTCTGACATGGGCAAGAGGAGGCAGGTCTACGATGTGATGTTCCAGATGGCGGATGAACTGGCCTCCAAGGGGGAGAGTATCATCCTGGATGCCACTTTCGTCAGCCAGTCCTTGAGGCGGAGGGCCGCGGAGGTCGCTGCCAGGCACGGCATGACCTTCGTGATACAGCAGACCCAGTGTCCCCAGGAGGTCTCCCTGAGGAGGATCGCCAGGCGGACCAAGGAGAACTACGAGTCCAATGCCATTACCGAACAGGCCTACTTCAACAACCTGAAGAAATTCGAACCCGTGGACCTCGATGACCTGAAGCGCCAATTCCCATCCTTGAAGCTCGTTCACCTGCTGGTGGACACCACCGAGGATGCCACGGAGGGATGGTTCGTGATCGGAAAGACCGTGAGGTGAGACCCGCGATGGGTGTCCCCCAGGTCTCCTGCCAGCGCCTCAGCCCCCTGCCACCTTCCAGCACCTTACCAGGTGGGAGTTCATATGATAGTAGGAGATCACACCAACCCGGCACCGATCCTCCACGAGTGGGCAGCGGCCCTGAAAACGACAGCCAGGGGGCGGATCCAGGGCAGCGACGATCTCCCCCCTCAGTAGGGGTAGCTCCTTCTTGGCCTCTGGGTCAGGCACGGGGATGGCGGCCACGAGCCCCTGGGAATACGGGTGGTAAGGCCTGCGCTGCAGTTCCTCAGCCGCGGCGTACTCCATGATCTGTCCTCCGTAC
>CAZOXN010000195.1:0-5557 GCA_964583655.1 uncultured Desulfarculaceae bacterium
TCCCAACGTCCCTGGGTTTCCTGGAGGGGAAGTAAGGCCTCAACGCGGTCAACCTGGCCGTGGAGGAGATCAACAAGGCAGGGGGCGTCAAGGTAGGGCAGGGCAGGCGGATGTTCCGGGTGGAATCCATCGATATCCGAGACGCGGCGCCTGGCGTGCCGGTGCCCGAGGCCCTCCTGGGGCTGGAGAAGATCATCCTCGAGAAAAAGCCGAACGCCATCCTCGTGGGACCGTTTCGCTCCGAGGCCCTCCTGGCCGGGATGGACCTCATCGCCAAGTACAAGGTGCCCATGCTCGGCAGTATCGCCATGACACCCGAGTCAGAGGCGAAGTTGCAGAAGGAGCCAGACAAGTACAAGTACGTATTCCGTGTCTCCCTCAACGTGAAGTATTGGGCCGCGCTCCTCATGGGGACGATGAAGGCCCTGAACGAAAGGTTCGGGTTCAACAAGGTCTATTTGGTGAACCAAGATGTGCTATGGGCCCGCGGTACGGCCAAGGCCATGGCGGACTGGTATCCCAAGAACGGCTGGGAGGTCCTGGGCCAGGACGAGTTCCCGACGGGGGCCTCTGATTTCTCCGCTTCTCTCATGAAGACCAAGTCCCAGGGGGCCCAAATACTGTTCACATGTTTCGACATGCCGCAAAGCGGTATCCTGGTCAAGCAGTGGAAGTCCATGAAGGTACCGGCCCTTATGGTAGGATTCATCTCTCCCATGGCTGGACAGGCCGCGTGGAACACCTTTGAGAGGAAGATCGATGGGCTCATGAACGCCATCTTCGAGCTGGGCAACATCGCATCCATCAAGTACGCCCCTGCCACGGCCTTTTACAATGCCTACAAGGCCAAGTACGGCAAAGACATAGAATCCGGCCACGGGCCTGCCCCGAGCTACGAGTCGGTCTACATCCTCAAGGAGGCCATCGAGCGGGCCGGGTCCCTGGACCCAGATGCCCTGGTGGCCGCCCTTGAGAAGACAGACCGCAAGGGGGTGATGGGCCGCGTCAAGTTCTCCCCGGAGCATCAGGTCATCTTCGGCAGTGACCCCAGCGAGGCGGCCACGGCCTGCTTCTTCCAGTGGAACGAGAAAGGGGGGCGAACCATCGTCTATCCCCCGGCCTTGGCCGAGGCCGATATCAGGCTTCCATCCTGGATGAAGCCTGCCAAGTGAAGGCTTCGAGAGGCGTCTGACCGAAGATGTTCTGGGCGAGTTTCGTTTACGGGATGGTCAATTCCGTGGGCCTGGCCTTGGTGGCCCTCGGTTTCAACCTCACCTTCGGCATCAGCGGGATCGCCAACTTCGCTTACGGGGCGCTGTACATCCTGGCCGGGTACGGTACATGGATCATGCTGAACCTGCTCGGTGTGCCGCCGGTCTTGGCCATCCCCTCCATGATCTTGCTCACGGCCCTGGTCTCTGCCTCCTTCTATCGTCTGGTCCTGGTGAGGCTACGTGGGATGGTCATCTCGGAGGTCATCGCGACCTTTGGGATAGGCCTGGCCATACTGGAGCTGTTTCGTTACCTGGGATTCATTGGGTTCGAGTACACGCTGCCCGTATTCTGGGACGAGAGCATCCCCATCGGTGGGACATACCTGGACTTGCAGCGGCTCTTCATCCTCCTGGCCGGGGGCGGTCTCACCGGTGTCCTCTGGGTCTTCACACGCCACACCCGCGTGGGGTTGGCCTTCAGAGGGATGGCCCAGGACGAGCGAACAGCCCTTTGCCTGGGGATCAACTCGGATCGCATGGCGACGCTCTCCATGGCCCTTGGCGGTGCGCTGTGCGCCATGGCCGCTGTGGTGATCCTCCCTACAGGCACCATCTCCGTGGATGCCGGATACGACGTGCTTTTGGAAGCCCTCGCGGTGTGCATCGTCGGTGGGCTGGGGAGCGCGGTGGGGGTGATCGTGGCCAGTTTCATCCTCGGCCTGGCCCAGACCTTCACCTCTGCCTACCTAGGCTCGCACTGGATGATGATAGTCGCCCTGGTGGCCATCCTGGCCATACTGGTGATCCGGCCTTCGGGGCTCTTTGGAAGGCAAAAGGAGCTGGAAGAGAGGATCTGATGCCCAGCGGGGCCGGTGAGAGGAAGAGCCAGAAGGGCACGCAGCGCAAAGAGCGCATGGACCGGGGCATCAAGGTGCGCTCGGAGGACATCTTCGCCCTCAACTCGTGGCGGGAGATGCTCTATCTGGTGGCCCCGCGGCTCTTTCCTCTGGCCGCCCTTGTGGCCCTGGCCCTGTTTCTCCCCCCATACTGGAAAAAGGTCTTGGTCACCACGGCCATCTTCGGAATGCTGGCCATGAGCTGGGATCTCCTCGTCTGCACAGGGCTCGTCTCGTTGGGCCAGGCCCTCTTCTTCGGGGTGGGGGCCTACATCGCGGGCTCCATGAACCACGCCTGGGGATTGCCATACTGGATCACCATCCCGGTGGCCACCTGTGGGGGAGGGCTCCTCTGTACGCTCCTCCTGGTGCCGGTGCTGAGGCTCAGGGGGATATACTTCTCCATGGTGACCTTGGTCCTCCCCCTCATGTTCGTGAGGATCATAGAGGCCACCAAGATACTGGGAGGCACAGAGGGGTTCAGCGGCCTGGCGGGCCTCCCTGGCCCTGACGCAGAACTTGCCCTGAGCCTCGTGGCGTTCCTGGCCGTGCTCTTCGGGTACAGGCGTCTCATGGGCACGGACTACGGCCTGGTCCTGCAGGGGATCCGCGACAATGACCGTGCCGTGATCGGCTCGGGGATCAATGTCCATTGGTTCAAGGCCCAGGCCCTATTCATCGCCAGCGGCGTGGGGGCCTTTGCGGGGGCCTTCATGACGCACGCGTACATGTTCGTGGGCATGCCGGTCTTCGCCCTGGATTACTCAATTCTGCCCATAGCCGCGGCCGTGGTGGGCGGGATGGGGACCCTGGCGGGTCCTGCCCTCGGGGCCTTCATCTTGGTGCCGCTCTCCGAGGCATTGAGGGCCCTGGGGGCCTTGCGCATCGTGTTCTACGGGATCTTCTTGGTGGTCTTCATCGTGGCCCTTCCCGAAGGGATCTTTCAGTACCTTGAGAGGAAGTATCACCAGTTCGAGCGCTGGACGAGCGTGTAGCCATGAGTGGGGAGTGGATCCTCCAGGTCAAGGGGATGACGAAAGACTTCGGCGGCTTGAGGGCCATGGACGATCTCTCCTTCGACCTTGGTCATGGGGAATCCCTGGGGATCATCGGCCCCAACGGGTCGGGAAAGACCACCCTGGTGAACCTCATCAGCGGGTTTGTCAGGCCGGACAGCGGGAGCGTCCTGTACAAGGGAAAAGATATCACAGGGATGCCCCCGTATCATATCTCGCGGCTAGGTCTGACCCGCACCTTCCAGATGGCACGGCCGTTTTACAAGCTGCCGGCATTCAAGAATCTGGTCATCCCCCTCTTCTCTCCCCGGGTGCGTGGCCTCTCGGGTGGGAAGTACGGGGACCGGGACGGCATCGCCATCGATCTCCTGGAGGAGGTGGGTTTCGAGCGCGATTCCCTGGTCCCGTTCAAGCCTGCCAGCGCCCTCCCGCATGGATACCTGAAGAGGCTGGAGCTGGCTCGATGCCTTGCCCTACGCCCTGACCTGATCATACTTGACGAGCTGTTCTCTGGCCTGAGCCTGGCAGAGGTGGCGAGCACTGTCCCCATAATCGAGAAGCTGCAGGAAGAGGGCAAGGCCCTCGTCATCATCGAGCATCGGTTGCGGGAGCTCTTCCGCATCGTGGACAGGGTCCTGGTCCTCAACTTCGGACGCAAGATCGCTGAAGGCACCCCCAGGGAGGTGATGGAGAGCGAGGAGGTGAAGAGGGCCTACCTCGGCACCGAGGAGGATGGATGAGGGGCTGCCATGGCCATTTGGACCTTTCTCAGCGCCCAACCGCGTCCTGCGTGGTCCTTCGGGGGGTGTGATGCTTGACGTGAAGGAGCTCATGGTCTTTTTCGAGAACGCCCTGGCCATCAACAACTTCAGCATGGAGGTGCAACGGGGGGAGATACGGGGGGTCATCGGTTCCAACAGCGCAGGCAAGACCACCCTCATGAATGCCCTCTCCGGCCTGATCATCGACATGAAGCTCAAGGAGGAGCGCAGGGGTGGGGAGCGCATCACGGTCATGGGGGAGATCCGGTACATGGGGGAAGATATCACCGATATCGGGCCCTCGGAACGTGTGGCCATGGGGATAGTCCTGTGCAGGGAGCGTCATCCCATCTTCCCGGAGAGTGACGTGCTGGAGAACCTGAAGATCGCGGGTTACCTCAGAGACCGCCAGGAGATCCGGGAGAGCCTGCGGTTCGTCTTCCAGCTCTTTCCACCGTTGGAAGGGCTGATGAGGAAGAAGGCCGGATTCCTGAGCGGTGGCGAACAACAGATGCTCTCGGTGGGCATGGCGCTGGTGGCAAGACCGAAGCTCCTCCTGCTGGACGAGCCTCTCCTGGGCCTGAGCCCGCTCATGCAGCGGCACTTGGTACACAGCATCGGTCGCATTCGCCACGACGCCGGGGTGACCGTCCTGATTGCCGAGCAGTTCGCCAGGCCCATCCTTCCCATGCTTGATTTCGCGTACATCATCGAAAACGGTATGACTACGCTCTGCGGCAAGGGAGAGGAGCTCATGGAGGACCCTGAGGTGCGGGCGGCCTACTTCGGTGTGTGAGAGGCAGTCGATGGCCGCCGGCAAGGGATAGGAGGCGTGAGGCGATGGATCAGATGGGATCCGGTCCATTTCCCACCATCGGTCAGTCCTTCCTGGACAGGGCCGAGGCAACTCCCGGCAAGACCGCCCTTTTCTACCTGGGTGCCCGTTATACGTATGGACGCCTGGCGGATCTGGCCGGGGCCTTCGCCCGTTCCCTCGCATCTGTGGGGATACAACCTGGAGAACGCGTGATCATCTACCTCCCCAACTCCCCGCAATGGGTCGTCTCATGGCTCGGGATCCTCATACGTGGTGCAGCGGCCGTGCCCATCACCCCCATATACACCACCCATGATCTGCGCTACATAGCCAATGACAGTGGCGCCAAGGCCATTGTGTGCACGGACACCAATTATGGGTATGTGGAGCAGATCCTCCAGGAGACAGGGATCCGTACGGTGATCCACACCAGCGTAGTGGATCTTTTGCCTTGGTGGAAGAGGGCCTTCGGGAGGTTCCTCGACCGGGTCCCGAGGGGGAAGGTGGCGGGGGGCGACTATTCCATCCCGTTCAAGAGGCTCCTTCGAGGCGAAGGGGAGAGGCCAAGCTGGTCTCAGTCCGGGGACGACCTAGCGGAGATCCTCTACACAGGCGGCACCACCAAGTTCCCCAAAGGAGTACCCATCACCCATAGGCTCTTTCTGGAGAGCGCTCATGAGCAGTTGAGGCAGGCCGAGCCATTGATACCGAGGGGGGAGAACGTGATCCTCCAGGGCGCCCCCCTCTTTCACATCCTGGGACAGGTCTTTGGGATGGGCCCGCTGTGCCTGACCGGCGATTCCCTGATCCTGCTGCCCAAGGTCAACCTGGACGGTCTCATGGAGGCCGTGCA
>CAZOXN010000196.1:0-5555 GCA_964583655.1 uncultured Desulfarculaceae bacterium
CGATGGCACGAGGGTCCCCGGACAGGGCCACCTGCTCGATAATGGGCCCCCCTGGATAACCCAGGCCGAGGAGTTTGGCCACCTTATCGTAAGCTTCTCCCGCTGCATCGTCACGGGTCTGGCCCAGAAGGTGGAAGCGGTCCTCTCCCAGGACGTGATACAAGGCAGTATGCCCGCCAGAGACCACCAGGGCTAAGAAGGGAGGTGCGAGCTGGGGATGCTCCAGATAGGCTGCGGCGATATGGGCCGCCAGGTGGTGAACTCCGGCCAAAGGGAGACCGAGGCCATATGCCATGCCCTTGGCCACCCCCAGGCCAACCAGGAGGGAGCCGACCAACCCAGGGCCTTGGGTAACAGCGATGCCGTCCAGTTCTCCCGCCGAGACACCGGCGGATCTCAGCCCCTCCCGGACCACGGGGATGATCCATTCCATGTGCTTACGAGAGGCGATCTCCGGGACGACCCCGCCATAAGGACGGTGGACCTCTATCTGGGACAGCACTACGTTGGAGAGGATATCGCCAGTGTCGCGGATCACGGCCGCGGCCGTCTCGTCGCAGGAGCTCTCGATGCCCAGTACGAGCATCTCGATGCCCCCTAGAAGCAATGAAGGAAGACACGACCCATGGGAATCCCCTCCCGGCTGGCTACTATCTCCCCGTTTTGGATGGATTCCCTCAACACGAGGACCCAGCCATCATCCCTCTTCTCCAGAGAACCACCGTCGCCCCGGAAATGGAGCGTCACCCCCGAGTTCTCTGTCACGTTGGTCTTCACGTCCAGGATCCGGAGTTCCTCCTGGGGCCTGGCATTCAGCTGGGTCCCCTCCATGTAACAAGTGGGCGGGGTTCCGTCCTGGGCTATGACCAAATAATCCATCCTCGGCGGCTGGAACTCCACTGTCATCTCCCCAAGCAGTGAGGTCCCCTGGAGCGCCACTATCCGATACCTCTTCCCCTCGGGGTCCAGGGCGTATCGCGGCCATAGATCCTTGGCCGAACGGACCAGCGCCCCCCGGTCCTCCCCGCTGTTGTCCTTTTCGTCCCTCACGAAGCCGATGAAGTTCACCTTAAGGGCCTCTGGGGCCACCCCTTCGGTCAGGACGTCCAGCAGCGTCAAGCTGTCCCCCAGGACTGCCTTGAGATTTCCGTGATTCTCCACCACCTTCTTCTCCCCACCGACCTCCAGGAGGAAGTACTTGACCCTCGGGGGGACGACCGCCGCTCCCTGCTGATCCTGGGAAGAACCGACCTGTTCTTGGACGCGGATCTGAACCTGGCCGAAGACCTGGCTCTCCTTCCGCACCAGGATGGTCGTACCCTTGTCGATCCGCATGGGTTTCTGCAGGTCGTTCTCGCTCCCCAGGCCGGCGACATCCACCGTGATCCCGCGCTGGTAGTTGGCCACCACCCCCTCTACCTGGATGACATCCCCTCGCGCCACTTGCAAGGTCTCCTTGTCCGCGACCGCCAGGGGTATTCGCCTGTTGATGGAAACGAGGAGGTATTGGAGTTGAGGAGGGTCCAAGGCCAGGGGCGGGTGATCCGGGACGACCCCTATCTCCTCGAGGAAGGCGTTTATCACCATGGTCTGATACTGTATCCGCACCTGGTAATCGGATATATCCTTGGATGTCTCCACGCCGAAGGCCGGGATCCCCACCCGAGTCAACGCGTAGTAAGTTGCCGAGGTTCGCTGTTCCGGGTGCGCCGTGTCCCTCTCCAAGGTCCGGTGGTTGTTGAAGAGGAAATGGTGTTTCTCATTCCTGATCTGTGAATTCACCCTGCGGATCACGCGCATGCAAAGCTCTTCCAGCTCCAAGACACGCCCGCGCCTCTGGTCCACGTAAGTGGAGGCATCGGCGATGATGGACTGGCCGTACTTCCTCGGGTTCCTCTGAGGGCCTTCCCATCTCGGAGAATAGAACCCTGACCCATCGTGCAGGTTCAAGAGATAGTCAGCCTCTTCCATCAGGGCCTTTATGATCTCCACTATGCGGTCCATGTAGTTGACCGGTGCGACATCCCTGAACCGACGGTTCATGTCCCCGTCCGGACCGCGATCCCTCTTGAGGATGGAATAGAAATTGGCCCTGGGCACCAGGATCAGGTTCCCCTTGCGGAGCGTCAAGTCCACGTACCTGTCAGCAGCCAAGAACCCCCCGGGCTCGTCCCCCTGGATCCCGCCAATTATCATCAAGGTTGGCCCACCCGGCTCCCTGCCGAAGATCCTGTAGACGTTGAGCTCGTAAGGAGTCCTGGCGAAATGCACCTCGTGGCGACGCCCCTGGGAGGCACCAGGCTCTCCCACCATACCCAGGAGCGCTGCGCTGATGGCTCCCAAGCCCAAGGCAGCAAGACCGAACCTTCGCAAGATCATATTCAGATCCTCACCTCCCCCGAGGACTCTCACCCATCAGTCCCGAGTCATGTCTCTCCTCATGCCGCGCTGCCGAGGGCAGAGCTGAGCCTCGGATCACATCTCCTGGAACAGCGTCAACTGACGAACCGGGCTCTCCTCAGGGACCGCCACGGGGTATTCGTCCGTGAAACAGGCCATGCAGAACTCTTCCCCCCTGTCTCCAAGGGCCTGACGGACCCCAGCTATGCTCAGATACCCCAAGGAGTCCGCACCGATGTATTGCCGGATCTCATCCACCCTCAAGGACGAAGCTATCAGCTCTTTCCTCGTGGGGGTATCGATCCCATAGTGGCAAGGCCCGATCATGGGAGGAGAACTCAAGCGCTGATGCACCTCGGTAGCCCCGGCTTGCCGCATCATGCTGAGGAGCTTCCTGCTCGTAGTCCCTCGGACTATGGAGTCGTCCACTAGGACCACCCGCTTGCCTGCAACGGATCCCTTCACGGGATTGAGCTTCACCTTCACCCCGAAGTGGCGTATCCGCTCCTCCGGCTCTATGAAGGTGCGCCCCACATAATGGTTTCGCACCAAGGCCATCTCAAAGGGGATGCCAGACTCCTGAGCGAATCCGATGGCCGCTGGAACTCCAGAATCCGGGATGGGCACCACCATGTCAGCGGACACTGGGTGTTCCCTGGCCAATTGCCTCCCCATCTCCTTTCGTGCCTCGTACACGTTTCTAGAGAAGACCGTGCTGTCAGGACGAGCGAAGTAGATGAGCTCGAAGACGCACTGCCTTCGAGGTCCCTTCAGGGCCTTGATCCCCCTGAGGCCTTTCTCGTCGATCTCCAGGACCTCCCCAGGCTCTACCTCCCGGATGAGCTCCGCCTCGATGAGATCCAACGCGCACGACTCGGATGCCACCACGAAGGCGTCCTGTCTCCTCCCGAGGACCAATGGCCTGAAGCCCTGCGGGTCCCTGGCTGCCAGCAGACCTTTCTCAGTGAGCAGGACTAGGGAAAAGGATCCTCTCAACTGAGAGAGGGCCTCTACCAATCGTTCCCGAAGGGTGGGAAGAGGGGATGAGGCGATGAGGTGAACGATAACCTCCGTATCGATGGTCGACTGGAAGAGGGATCCGCGCTCCTCGAGTTCCCTCTTGATGAGATGGGCATTGACCAAGTTTCCGTTGTGCGCTATGGCAAGCCCCCCTCCCCGGTATCCCACCACAAAGGGCTGGGCGTTCCTCAGGAGGCTCCCCCCCGCGGTGGAGTATCTGACGTGCCCTATGGCGCAGTGCCCGGTGAGCCTGCGGAGGATCTCCTCGGAGAAGACATCGGCCACCAGTCCCATCCCGCGATGGACCAAGAGGCCCCTCTCGTCACAGGAGACTATGCCTGCGCTCTCCTGGCCGCGGTGCTGGAGGGCATAGAGGGCCAAATAGGCCAGGTTCGCAGCCTCCGGGTGCCCATGTATGCCCACGATACCGCAAGCCTCTTTCAGTTCCCTCATTTTCCCTCGACCTCCCTTGGACCTCACCCAGGCCGCAAGGGTTAGGGACAGGAGCTATGTCACCGCATCCCCCAGGACCCTCCTGTATATCAGGTCCACATGCGCCAGCGAACGGTGGAGGTCGAAACAAGACCTGAGTTCCCCTTCGTCTAGCATGGCCATTACCATGGGGTCTTGCCGCAACACCTCCTGAAAATCCTTTCCCTCGTCCCAGACCTTCATGGCGTTTCTCTGCACTAACTCGTAGGCCATGTCCCTGCTCGCCCCCTTCTCCACCAGGAGGAGAAGGATGGCCTCCGAGTATATCAGTCCCCTGGTGGTGGCCAAGTTTTCCATCATGGCCTCTGGATGGACCTTGAGTTCATCCAGGAGGGTGGTGAAGCGATGGATCATCGTATCCACCAAGATGGTGCTGTCCGGGCCGATAACCCTCTCCACCGACGAGTGGCTGATATCCCTCTCGTGCCAAAGGGCCACGTTCTCCAGCGCCGCCAGGGCATTGCCCCTGACCAGCCTGGCGAGGCCGCAGAGGTTCTCGGCTGTGATGGGATTCTTCTTGTGGGGCATGGCAGAGGAGCCCTTCTGACCCTTGCCGAACCCTTCCTCGGCCTCCCTCACCTCTGTGCGCTGAAGGTGGCGTATCTCCAGGGCGAACTTCTCGATGCTGGAGGCCAGTATGGCCAGCGTGGTGAAGCAATGGGCATAGCGATCCCGCTGTATCACCTGGCTGGAGACTGGGGCAGGGAGGAGCCCCAGTCTCTCGCACACGTACTCCTCCACCCTCGGGTCGATGTGCGCGTATGTCCCCACGGCCCCTGAGATCTTCCCGTAGGAGATAGATTGCCTGGCCGCGCGGAGCCGTTCCAGATTCCTCTTGGCCTCCTCGTACCAGAGGAGCATCTTGAGCCCGAAGGTGATGGGCTCAGCGTGGACCCCATGGGTCCTGCCGATCATCACGGTCATCTTGTGCTGGATGGCGAGGTCCCTGAGTCGGTGCAAGAGCCTTTCCATGCCCGAGGCAATCAAATCCAGGGCGTCCCTCAACAAGATGGCCATGGAGGTGTCCCGAACGTCCGAGGAGGTGAGACCCAGGTGGAGGTATCGGCCCTCGGGGCCTATGGACTCTGCCACGCACTGGACGAAGGCGGCCACATCGTGCCTGGTGATCCGTTCAAGTTCCTCCACGCGTTTCACGCTGAAGGATGCCTTGTGCTGAATCACCTCCAATGCCCCCTCGGGGATCTTCCCGATCTTGGCCAGCCCCTCGCAGACGGCCAGCTCCACCTCAAGCCAGGTGCGGTATCTATTCTCCGGTTCCCAGATCCTCCCCATCTCGGGGCGGGTGTATCTGCTGATCAAGGGTTGCCTCCAGGGCACAAGTGGGAGCAGAAGGGACATCAATTATGTACCCACCTGCGCATCAAAAAGTCAAGCGTGATTCATGCGGGAGGGGTAATATGTCAGTGATGTGCCGAAGCCTTCTGCCCGGTACGGGCGGGTCTGAAACCGGCCCCGAATGCCGTGGGCCACGGGGAGATCGCCAGGGCGCGAAGCGTAGGGACATGGTGCCTCCACCCAAGATCGATCTATCAGAGACCTGTGTATTGCCCCGGTTGTGTTGGGGAGTCCCTTTTCCCTGAGTCCCTGGCTTCGCCGGATGAACGGTGTGCACCCGTCAATGG